>NZ_AHZV01000062.1 GCF_000250735.1 Anaerophaga thermohalophila str. Valhall | reverse complement strand
AAAATAAAATTTTAAATTGAAAAATATATTGTTATGAGAAGAGTTACATCCATTACCCTTATAAGCCTGTTTTTAATTTTTTCCGGGCGTATAAATGCTCAGGAACTTAAGTTTGGTCATGCCAATATACAGGAAATAATGAGAGCAATGCCCGAATTTAAAGAGATGCAGGAGACCATGGAGGCAGAGTATGATAAACTCGAAAACCAACTTGCTACTATGCAGGAAGAATATCAAAAAATGGAACAGGATTACCTGCAGAATGCTGAAACGCTTGGAGCTCTTGAACGCCAGCAAAAAGAGCAGCAACTAATGGAAACCTCCCGGAAAATTCAAACGTTTTATCAATCCTCTCAGGAAAATTTGTCGCAGAAACAGCAGCAATTACGGCAGCCTATTATGGAAAAACTGAGAGATGCCATTGATGAGATAGGTGAGGAAGGCGGATTTATTTATATATTTGCTGAGAATTCAGGAGCTACTGTATATCAATCTGACCAGAGTATTGATGTAACGGAGCAAGTGAAAAATAAACTTGGCATAAACTAGTTTTATTCGAATGAAACGAGTCCCGATTACTCCCCGATAAATAGGGGAAGGCAGGGATGAGTTCCAACCGACCTTAAAAATAAAATTTATACGGATGAATATGAAAGTTTTTAAGATTTTTGCTATTGTTTTAATGGTTTCACTGGCAACGGCATCGGCTTCTGTTGCTCAGGAACTTAAATTTGGGCATTTGAATGTTCAGCAATTGATTTCGGAATTGCCGGAAAAGCAGGCAGCCGACAGAGAATTGCAATCCGAAGCTCAAAAGTTGCAAAATCAGTTGCAGGTCATGAGCCAGGAACTTGATGAAAAATATAAGAATTATATGGCCCAGCGTGATTCTCTTTCCGATCTTATCAGGTCAACAAGGGAAAAAGAGATTCAGGATTATGACCAGAGAATCCAGAATTTCAACAAGCTCGCTCAACAATCATTGAGCCAAAAAGAACAGGAGTTATTACAACCCATTATCGAAAAGGTTGAGAAAGCTATTCATGCTGTGGGTGAAGAAAAGGGTTTTATCTATATTTTTGATACGAGTTCGCAGGTTATTTTGTATAATTCCGATCAAAGTGTCGATTGTGAGGAGCTTGTGAAAGCAAAACTTGAAGAGATGAATACTTCCCCTGAGTAGGGATGGAGAAAGGATATTTTAATTTATTAA
>NZ_AHZV01000063.1 GCF_000250735.1 Anaerophaga thermohalophila str. Valhall | reverse complement strand
TTTTAACAAACAAATCCCTTAAAGAGCAAACAACACCCCAAGCTACAACTCTCTCACAATAAAAACTTTGTGTCATCACGACCTCTGCGTTTAGACTATTTTTAACTGACTATAGGGAGCTAAATACGCTCCAAAAAAATCTCTTTTTGTAAATCTTATGATGGCAATTTATTACAAAAACTTAACGGACCATTGTTAATAAACTGAGTAGTGTCTGTCCATAAAGTACCATTTGCTGTGTTACGCTCGTCCGAAAATTACTCATTTACGATGAGTAAACTCCGTATTTTCGGACTTCGCAGGCCTTGTAAATGACACTTTCTTAACAGACACATGATAAGTAGGAAGCTTTTCCTACTTTATAGACAGGCACTAAGTATCATCCATAATCCCGAACTGCAAATAACAAAATTTTCACTTAAAGATAGAAAAAAGCACTATTATCCGGCAAAAATGTATTTGACTTTTTTGCGCTAAAGCTCCCTAAGAGTTCGGGACAGGTTGCGCTGGCTTTTACTTTTTTGTTCACGAGATAAAAATTATAAGGCCTCCACGATTTACGCTTTGCTCCAATTCTACATCAAAAAACAACCGGCCATTGTATTAAAACAAATGACCGGCTGTCCACTCATCCACTAAACCCAAACCTTAAACTAAGATAAAATGTCATTCAGGCACTCAAATACCTGCTTGAAGATAATAAAAAAAGTCAAACCGCATAACTACCTTCACGATCCCTCAACATATCCTGTAATTTTTTCCTTGTAAAGAAAATCCTGCTCTTTACTGTGCCGATGGGCAGATCCAGTTCTTCTGCAATTTCTTTATACTTATATCCATCGGTATGCATCCTGAAAGGAATACGAAATTCATCACCCAGTTGTTCAATATACTTATTCATTTCGGTCACAGAATGAACCATTTCAGGTGTTTCGGATGCAAAATTTTTCCGGAACGCATGTTTAAAGGCATCGTCAGAACCGTCAAAAGTGTTTCTCGTCTTCTGATTACGACGATAGTTATTGATAAAGGTGTTCTTCATAATGGTGAACACCCACGCCTTAAAGTTTGTATTTGCAACAAACTGATTCCGATAAGTCAACGCTTTAAGTATTGTTTCCTGCAACAAATCATGAGCGTCTTCATCATTTGAAGTCAGACTGAGGGCAAAATACAAGAGCTTGTCTTGCAGCCCCAACAAGCGATTGTTGAATTGAATTGATGTCATGGTGTATTGGTTTTTGTTTGTTTTCTGTCTAACAAAAATACGAAAAAAATAAAACGCTTCCAAATAATCCAACAATCAATTTTCAACCCTATTTAGTCTCATTCTAAATAAAAATTCACACTACAACCTCATTATCTGGAATTTATATTTTAAATTATCATGAATTTCTAAATTACATCAAGAAAAAAGAAATGTCAATAGTGTTTAATGTTAAACAAGAAAAATGCGCTACAATATAAGAAAAGAAAACGCAATTTAGAATTATTTCAAATTATTATCAGGCCGATCAGGTGCCCTTAAGTCCTTTTCTTCAACCGGTGTTTGTTCAAAAATATCGGATTTATCTCTCTTTTTAAAAGAAAACCATTTGTCGAGAACAGCCTTTACCCATGTACCTTTGATGATTGCATAAGAGATGGCAAGTGAGATCAGCATTACTGCAAGACTGTAAAGCTCTCTTACGTGATATTCCGAAAAATCCCACACAATAACCTTCCTGGCAATTGCAATCATGGCAACCAGCAAAACAATTTCCACATGCACCATTTCTTCTTCCAGAAAAGCCTTAACGGTATCAAGTAATTCAATACCAATTAAGATAACGAGGAAAAGTCCGAACAGCGATTGCAGTCTGTCAGCAGTGAAAAAATCATTTGGGTCGGATACTGCTCCGGCCACAACTGTCAGAATAATATTAACGGTGCTGACCAGAAGTATCAGCGACATAATGAAAAGCAATAAAAAAACAATTGCCTTTTGGAGAATTCTTACATATTTAAGCATATTTCCGGTTTTTTGTGGCAGGCGATTAAGTATTAATTAGTCTCTGTCCATAAAGTGCCATTTACTGTGTTACGCTCGTCCGAAAATTACTCATTTACGATGAGTAAACTCCGTATTTTCGGACTTCGCAAGCCTTGTAAATGACACTTTATGAACAGACACATGATAAGTAGGAAACTTTTTCTACTTTATAGACAGGCACTAATTAGTGTCTGTCCATAAAGTCAATATCAGTTAAAAAAAGCCTAAACGCAGAGACGCAATGACGCAAAGTCTTTATTATAATTATATAAGAGTTGTGGTTTGTGTCATCAGTTGCGTAAATAATTAATTATCAGACATATGTAAAAATCTAACCAACTATTGTAAAGTCATATTCGCTGCGTTACGTTTGCAACTGGCACTTTCTGAACAGACACACTTATTTATTGTAAAAATTTTTTCGGGTTTACAGACACGCACTAATTACCGCAAACAATTGCTAAATTTGGGATCAGACAAAAATTATTTATATGCCACCATTTCATTCGAAAATTGCCAGCATTGTTTTCGAATGGTGTCATCCCGACACCACTTCTCCACCCGATCTTCCCCATGATCCCGTGTTGGCATCGCAACTTTTCGATTTTGCTGCCCGCAACGGGGTTGCCCCCTGGTTTTATTTTCAATTAAACAAAAAATCGGACAAAGGAGTTCATTTATCGAGGGAAATAGAAAACAAATTCAGGATGCAATATCTCCAAACCCTGGTTATGAACCAACAAAAATGGAAGGTTTTCGGAGATATGAATTTTTTGGCACAACAACATGGCATAAAAATAATACCGCTAAAAGGAACAGCACTTGCATTTACGCTATATTCCCAGGAATCTCTGCGCCCTATGGGGGACATCGACATTCTCCTGGCGGAGCATCAGATCGAACAGTTTAAAGAAATCATGTACCGAAACGGAGCGCAACAGCTTTATGCGCCTATTTCAAAACTCCACGCCAAAGTGAATGCACATATTCCGGCTATCCGATGGCAAAATATTATGATAGAGCCTCATCAACGCCTGTTTGGGCTGGGCAATCCTTTAAATCCCGACAGTGTCGATCTTTTTACGCGCACAACCCACCCGCCCAACCAACCTGAAATACTGATATTCGATGACATCATGCAGACGTATCACCTGGCTGCCCATACCTTTAAAGGGTATCAGATGGGAGGAATGCGCCTGGGATGGTTGCTCGACATCGCCCTTGTGCTAAAAAGGAATGTATCAGACCCGGCATTTATTAACAAAGTTATTGCAATAAATCCCCGTTCCAAGAAACAAATTGAATCGGCCATATATTGGAGTTCACTCCTCTTAGAAGATTTTCCATGGCACCTTCATCCACCGATTCCGTTTCCCGATGAAGCAATTTTTCATAAAGAAGTAGATACTGAAAAGAAACACAAGTTCATTGTACTACATGAAATATCAAGACTCCCTGGGGTACACAAAAAAATATTGATGCTCTTCAGAGAGTTTTTTCCTGAAAAAGCATACATGGATCACCAATACGGCCGGCATCGGGGATTTTCATTATTGAAACTTTACCTCAGGCGAATATCAGGGCTCTGAGCCAGAAAGCGAATAATTCTTTCACAGCCGTCGCAAAGATTATTTGTAGCCAGCCTGAGATTCCTGAGAAACTCATCATGGGTAGGTTTTCCCGAGTCCACCAAATCGGTTACAGCTTTTATACAAAAAACAGGTACTTCGTGCAAAAGGGCAACCCAGGCAACAGCTGCGGCCTCCATATCCTTAATCTCCCCACCCAAACGTCGAATGTTCTTTTCATCTTCTTGCGGCATATCAAGGGAACTTCCTGTAGTCACGATGCCATATTTAAATCCCAACGTTCGCAATTGCCCTGTATCCCAAACGGGAAAGTGACCTTCGCTTTGATGATCCCATCCGGGAATCGGTACACGATGATCATGAAAAACAACGCGGTCACGACTTAGATAAACGTCCCCGACCCGGGCCCCATTTTCTTCAAAAGCACCTGCCGTTCCTGCGTTAATTAAAAGTTGGGGCTGAAATTCCTTTACAGCCTGAAATGTGGCCAAAGCGGCTGCTTCGCAACCGATCAGATCAAGTCCGGTGTCTTTATTTTTCCCGTTTGTAACCAGTGTCAGATTTATTCCCTGCCACTTACCTTTCCAGGCTCGCATTGGTAATTTAGGAGAAAATGCAGCCTCTTCGGTAAGCCCGAATTTATCGATTAGAGGCATTGCCTCGGCCTCCATAGCAATAATAAATGTAATATTCTCTATCATAGCCAATTAATGTTAATCAAAATTAATAGTCAGCTGAACCTCGTTCGGGCGGTTTTTTTCTTCAAAATTGGAAATGGAAATTCCCAAAAGGCGAACCGGTTTTTGAGGGTCGGCAATTTTTAATAAGTCCCTAACCGCAGCGTGCAGCTCTTTCTGGTTTTTCAACGGACTCAAAAAAGTCTGAGAACGGGTAATCTGTTCGAAGTCGTTATATTTAACCTTGAGAGTAATTGTTTTGCCAAAAACATTGTGCTTCTTTAACCGTTTCCATAATCCCTCTTCCAAATCAGCTAATTCAGTTAACATCTCATCAGTAGTATCAATATCCTTCAGGAAAGTATTTTCGATGCCGACCGATTTTCTCTCGCGATGCGGAACAACCGGACGATCATCAATACCATTGGCGATCTGGTGAAAAAAGATTCCTGCTTTTCCGAAATTTCTTGTCAACATTGACAAATCAGAATTCCGAATATCTTGCCCGGTAAACAATTGAAGATCATGCATCTTCCGGGTTGTGCTCGGTCCCACGCCATAAAACTGCTCTACCGGCAAGTTGCCGATAAAATCCAGAACGTCTTCAGGCTTAATAACAAACAATCCGTCAGGTTTATCCTGATCGGAAGCTATTTTTGCCAAAAACTTGTTTATACTAATACCTGCAGAGGCAGTAAGTCCCGTAGTTTCGAAAATACGACGCTTAATGTCACGGGCAATCAATGTTGCCGAGGGCATTCCCATTTTATTGGTAGTGACATCCAAAAAAGCTTCATCGATGGATAATGGCTCAACCAGGTCGGTATAATCACGAAAAATATCCATAATGGTGGCAGAAACCGCTCTGTAAACATCGAACCGCGACTTGACAAAAATAAGCCCGGGACATTTTCTTGCGGCAATTCGGGATGGCATGGCCGATCGAACACCGTATTTACGCGCTTCATAACTGGCAGCAGCAACCACCCCACGATCGGTATTTCCTCCGACAGCAACCGGTTTTCCACGCAAAGAAGGATCATCCCGTTGCTCAATGGAGGCAAAAAAAGCGTCCATATCTATATGGATAATTTTACGCAACATGTTGCAATTTTAGCTATTTTTTATGGCGGGACATAAAGTTAGATATGATTATCTTTGCATCAAACAGGCATTCGAATGAACAAAAAATTTCCAGGGGTAATATTAAAGACTTCAGAAGACGGATCATCAACCCTTTACCGACCGGACATTGAGGAACATTATCATTCGATCCACGGCGCCATTCAGGAATCGATGCATGTCTTTATCAATGCGGGGCTGAAGCATCATCCGGCAAAACAATTAAACATCCTCGAAGTAGGATTTGGAACCGGTCTTAATGCATTACTTACCCTGATAAATATAAGAAACCATAAAATCTATTACCATACTGTTGAAAAGTATCCTCTTCCTGTAGAGTTGGTTTCAAAAATAAACCATCCGGAGCTTATTCAACACGCAAATACAAAAGCATATTTCGAGCAGTTACACAAAGCTCCGTGGAATTCTATAGCCGAAATAACCCCTGAGTTCACCCTTTATAAGGAAAAAACAGACCTGACATCTTTTCAGCCAAACACAAAATTTGATCTTGTCTATTTCGATGCCTTCGCTCCGGACAAACAACCCAAACTATGGGAACCGGAAATTTTCAATACTATTTCAGCCACCATGAATACCGGAGCAATTCTTACAACATACAGCGCCAAGGGGAGTGTGAAAAGGGCTATGCAAAATGCGGGTTTAATCATTGAAAAAATTCCAGGCCCTCCGGGAAAAAGAGAAATGCTCAGGGCTTTTAAAAAATAATTGAACCCACAACAAATTTTCCATCGGGACAAAAAGTAGTTTGTCCATATTTTTTCCTATTTTCACGCGCATTTAACGTGCTTTTATTTTAGCTGAGGATACTTGTATAAATTGATATTTAAGCATCTCATAACAAAAACTGAAGGCAGTTTAAAAACATTGTATCAACAAAATTTATTTTTTATCATGAAAAAAAAGCAACCGGGAGTAATCCTGATAACAGCACTGATTATTCTAACAAGCTGTAATCGTGTTCCGCACACAGGAGAAGTCAAACTCGAAAACCAACTCGACAGTTTAAGTTATGCGTTGGGATTTTACGAAGCTACCAACTGGAAACAACATTTTGAACAACTGCCATTTGATACCATCGACTATAAACATGTTGCAATGGCCTTTAAAAATTCCGAACTGGTTGATAACTATATCGATTTTCGAAAAAACCAACTGGACACCATCGACATAGAGATGTTTAAAAAAGGCTTTTTCAATGAATTAGCATACGGTAAATCTTATTTTACGGATATGACAGCTGACATTTACATCCGTAAAATTTTCAGGCAGGTTAAGGAGAAAAAAGACAGCCTTAAAGATGCAGAAGGCCAGGAAAACCTGAATAAAGGACTGGCCTTTTTAGAGGAGAATGCTCAACAAGATGGTGTTGTAACACTTGAGAGCGGACTTCAGTACAAGGTCATAAAAGAAGGCAGCGGCCAGAAACCCAAAAAAACGACAGAGTAAAATGTACTTACCACGGAACTTTGATTGACGGTACCATTTTCGACAGTACGATAGAGCGGGGAGACACAGCAACCTTCAGGGTAAACCGTGTTATAAAAGGTTGGCAGGAAGCACTTACAATGATGCCCGAAGGGTCAAAATGGAGATTGTTTATTCCATCGGATATCGCGTATGGACCAAACGGTGCCGGAGACAAAATCGGCCCCAACGAAACTCTTGTCTTCGATATCGAATTGATTGAAATCCTTGACGAATAGAAATTTTGCCGATGAAACGGGCATGATTATTAGTTTTTAGTCAATAGTTTTTAGTCAATAGTTTTTAGTCAATAGTTTTTAGTCAGTAGTTATTAGTCAGTAGTCAGGGTTTCGGGTTTCGGGTTTTGAGTTTCGGGCTTTGAGTTTTAAGTTAGCGGGCTTTTGTTGAGCCGTACGGCCCTACCTCTTTACTTTCCCCGCCGTCTATCTCTGTGTTCCTCTGTGTTCTCTGTGGTGAATTTTCAGCCTCAGCCTCAACCTTAACCTCAGCCACGAATTCTTGCAAGCAAGCGACAGAGCCGGGCGTCACGAATTTCACGAATTTTGGCCGCACCTAAGGTGTGTCTTAACGGCTTCGCCGTTTTAAAAAGCTGTGAAACAGATTTTTAATTCGTGTCATTCGTGGTTCATGTGAAACAAAATGGGGTTAGCCATTTTTAAAGATACAATTGAAAGAAAAATCATTTCTATGAACCATTTTTGTGATGAACCATTTATAAAAATGGCCACGCCATTTGTTGTTTGACAACCGCGAATTTTACGAATTTAGCGAATTATTATCGCATCTTTGGTGCGAATTTAAAAGATTATGCCGTTTAACAAAAGCTGTCCTGCTGCTTGCTTGCAAAAGTTCAAAAGTAATTACGTAGCAATTAGCTAATCCGACAAATTTATGACCTGAGCTTTTTGTTTTTTGGTTCTGGCTCTGCCAGGTTAGGGTAATGAATTTTAATAAAAAAAGAGTGAAACTGCCATTTCAGACAGCCCCACTCCTTTCACACACAACTAATAAAACCTATATAAAAACAGTCGCAATATAAATAAATCTGAGTATTTTATGCAAAAATAATACTAAAAATTGCCTGTTTAATATCATCGCTCGGGTAATCCTTCATTTACCGCTATTAAAATCTGACATTTTTTTGGCAGCAATAATCAGTTGATTCTCGAAATAGTCACGAGTTTTAAATCCTTCATCCTGATATTCCCAACCGCTAAAAAAACAATACTCTGAAGGGTTTTCTTTATTCAGACTCAGAGCGATCATGTGGGTTTCCACTATCCCGTCGCCTTCGTCGGACGATTTCCACGTTTCAATAAACTGATTATCCGGAATAAGGACAGCCATTCCGAGGTTCTCTCCAAGATAGGCCTGATTTCCGTGTGAAGCCACAATTTTATATCCGCTTTCTTCCAAATCGAATGATTCCTTTTGTTCCATATTGACAATACCAGTTACGAGCTCTTCATCACCGCGGAGACCATCAACAAATACTTTGCTCCTGTAAAATAAGTCGCCCGCATAGATGGAGATGCGATGGGTAACATCATACCTCCTTCCGGAAACAGGAACACCCTCGTATTTCAGTTCAAACATAGCTCTGACAGGTCCTTCGGTAATGAAGTTGTAAGTTCCTCGTTCGCATTCACCAACTCTGCTTACTTCATCGCCAACACAAATACCAATGGCACCTGCCCCGAGAGAATTTCCAACCTTCAGGATGTCCATTCCCCAACTGTCCATGGAGTGATAATCCTGACCACGGATACCAGCTGAATCAAGTACCATTTCGGTGGTTTTTTCCCATAAATATCAATTCCG
>NZ_AHZV01000064.1 GCF_000250735.1 Anaerophaga thermohalophila str. Valhall | reverse complement strand
GGTCTTATATGGTGTATTTTTTGAGTTCTGTGTTTTGAGTTAAGGCTTGTCGAGACGCACGGCCGTGCGTCTTTACTTGCCCCCAAAAAGTTTCTTGCTCCGGGTTTCGGGTTTCAGGTTTCCGGTTCGCTCGCCTCCGCCGCTTGCTTTGCAAGAATTTGTCAATTGATAATTGATAATTGATAATTGGTCATTGAAAACCCTTCTTACCTTTTTACCTCTGCCCCATGCTCCATGCCCCATGCTCTCTGCCCTCCGCCCCGTTTCATTTCACCTTCCTGCCGTTCTACCCTTCTACCGTTCTACCCATCTCTCCTTCCTTCGGCCATGTCAGCACCTCCTGATGTTTCAGTTCCACATTTACAGGATAGTGCTTACGAAGGTAACCGGCCAGTTTTTCAGCACAATAGACGGAGCGGTGCTGTCCTCCCGTACAACCAAAATTGAACATTAAATGTTTAAAATTTCGTTTCAAATATTTTTTTACCGATTGGTCGGCCAGAGCAACAACACTTTCTAAAAATGTTTCCATTTCTTTTTCTCTTTCGAAAAAGGCGATTACATCGGGGTGACGACCGGTTTTGTCTTTATATTCTTCATATTTTCCTGGATTGTTAATGCACCGGCAATCGAATACAAAACCGCCACCGTGACCCGAGGTGTCGACCGGTATTCCCCGGCGGTATGAAAAACTGGTGATAAGAACTGTTAAATTTGCCGTGTTGCCGATCTCCTGTAGTTTCTCCGACTGCGTAATCTTACGTAAAGCATCGATCAGGGCCGGCAGTTCCACGGGAAAGTTAACTTTATCGAGAAGGTATTTCAGGTTTTCGATGGCAAAAGGGATACTTTTCAGAAAATGTTCCTTCTTTTCGTAAAATCCGCGAAACCCGTAAGCTCCCATGGCCTGCATGATGCGAATCAACACATATCCGTAAAAATAGTCTCTGAACTCTTTTTCGTTGACTTCAATTTTTTGCCTGAGTACCGAAATGTAGTATTCCAGTAACTCCTCGCGAACAGCGGGGGGAAGATCGGCTTTGGCATCGAAGAGGAGAGAGGCAAGGTCGTACTGAAGAGCTCCGCGCCGTCCGCCCTGATAATCGATAAACGCAGGCCCCTGCTCGGTCACCATAACATTGCGCGACTGAAAATCGCGGTAAAGAAAATATTCGCTGTCGGCCTGTTGCAGGTAGCCGGCAAATTTATGATAATCGTCTTCGAGAAGTTGTTCATCAAAAGGAACACCCGCCAGCTTCAGAAAATAGTATTTGAAGTAGTGCAAATCCCAGAGCATCGACTGTTTATCGAAACTGTGACGGGGGTAACAGAGTGAAAAATCGAGTCCTTTTACTCCTTCTACCTGGAAAATTACCAGATTATCAATAACCCGTTTGTAAAAATCAACAATGTTTGGCGGCACTGTTCTTCCCGACCGGGTATTGGAAAGCCAGTCGTAGAGCGTGGTATTTCCAAAATCCTCCAGCAGATAATATTCCTCCGATTCGTCGACCAGATAAATTTCGGGGACAGTCAGCCCAAGCGCTTTAAAATGCCTGCTGAATGCAACGAAGGCGCGATTTTCTTTTACATTTTTGTTGACTGCACCCAGCGCATAACGATTGGGTCCGGCAATGCGATAATAAGTGCGCTCCGATCCCGGAGGGGGGAAGAGGCGAGATGCTTTCAACCGGCTCGCAAGCCCACTCTTTAAACAATTTCCTGAGTTGATTTTGGCTCCTTTTCAATGTCCTTAGTTTTTTACCTGATTATTATATCACAACAGATATCTTGATTTCTGACCGCACACTATATATCATTACACCGCTAAACTTTTACAGGTGTCTGGTAAGTTAAAGACGCCCAATTTGGGCGTCTCTACCTCGTATTATAAATTCGCACAACGTCGGTGATCCAAACAACAAATGGCACAGCCATTTTAATAAATGGTTCATCACAAATGTGCGTACTTTTCATAGAAATGATTTTCTTTACAATTGTATCTTTAAAAATGGCTAACGCCATTTTGTTCACATCAACCGCGAATTTCACAAATTATGCGAATTAAAAAGCTGTTTTACAGCTTTTTAAAACGACGAAGCCATTAAGACGCACCTTTGGTGTGGTCAAAATTTGCGTTGCTCGGTTCTGCCGCCTGGATTGCAAAGATCTGTGTAATCTGTGGTG
>NZ_AHZV01000065.1 GCF_000250735.1 Anaerophaga thermohalophila str. Valhall | reverse complement strand
CAGGTCAATAGGTCAGTAGGTCAGTAGGTCAATAGGCAAGTAGGAGATTAGGCAAGTAGGAGATTAGGTAAATAGAAGCCGCGGGGCGGCGACAGTACGGTAGAATAATATTATGGCACAGAAACTCCCCGAACCGCGGAGCGGTGACAGAACAGGCTATTAGAACATTAGGCGAGTAGGTCAATAGAAAGGGTTTCAGGCAAAAGCACGCACAGCCCGGCGTCAGCGCCCCCCCTCAACAAGCAACCAGCAACCAGCAACGAATTAACCAATCACTCCTGTCCTACCCTTCTGACTCCCCTGAAAGGGAGAACCGGCCTGGCCCGCAGGTCTTAGCAGATTAATCCATACGAATGGTACAATACAAAAGGAATCGCGCGGGGGGGGTACCCCTTTCAGGGGGTTAGGGGGCGTGCGAGAGGGAGATACAAATGTTCCAGGATAAAAAACCTAAGAACCAACAACATCTTCAATCTTTATTATTCCGGCTTCACTATTTATCAAATTCATTATATTTGATATATGACAAAAAAAGACCACATATTGCAAATGATTATTCAGACGGTTAACAACACTGCCCCTGATTCTGAAGTTTATTTGTATGGTTCCCAGGCCAGGGGAACAGACAAAAAAAATTTCAGATTGGGATTTGCTAATCCTGCTCAATAAACCCAATGTCTCATTTGAGTTCGAGACAAGTGTTATGAATGCGTTCTATGAATTAGAACTGGAAACAGGCGAAGTCATTTCACCCTTGATTTATTCAAAAAAGGATTGGAGTTCAAACCATTCGATAACTCCTTTATTCGAGAACATAAAAAAGGAGGGAGTCAGACTAAAATGACAGGCACCAAAAAAGATCTGATCAACTACAGAATTGCAAGAGCCAAAGATACATACGATGATGCTTTAATACTTGCTGAGAGAGAGAAATGGAACTCATCAATAAACCGGCTTTACTATGCGGCATATTATGCGGTTATGGCCCTATTGCTACATTCAGAACTAAACCCCACAACTCATACCGGGACAAAATCAAATTTTTCAGAATATTTCATCAAAACCGGCAAGATAGACAAAGAATATGGTAAAGTTTATTCTCAACTTTTTACATGGAGACAAAAAGGAGATTATGACGATTTATTTGATTTTGAAAAAGATAAGGTAGTTCCGTATTTCGAGCCGGTTAACCAGTTAATATCAACAATAGCTGACATAATTCAAAAATAATCCCCCTCTTACTCCCCTGAAAGGAAGTACCGGGCTGACCCGCAACTCTTCGCAAATTAAAAAATACAAATGGTACAATATAAAAGAAATTCCGCGGTGGGGGTTCCCCTTAAAGGGGATAGGGGGTAGTGCGAAGGG
>NZ_AHZV01000066.1 GCF_000250735.1 Anaerophaga thermohalophila str. Valhall | reverse complement strand
CGCTTTTTTGTCGGACAGTAGTGAAACTTTATGTAATTACCATTACAAACACCATGTAATAGTAATTACATACGGTATGTAAACACTATTACATGACCCATGTGGTAGTAATTACATACGGTATGTAATAGTAATTACATGCCATCTGTAAAAGCAATTACATGCAGCCTAGTAAAAAGTTTTTAATAAAAAAAGACCCTCCAAATCAGAGGGCTTAAGCTTGGTTTTTCATGAAACCGTGTTTAGCTCGGGGTCAAACCGGAAACTCCTTATAGCTTTGCGCTGATAAAGGAGGGCCCTTACCTCGATGTGATAACTACCGCTAAGGCTTTCCGGAACAAAAACCAACAGCTCCGATGGTTTGTTCTTAGCAATGTTTTCGGCTCTGGTAGCATGGCCGCTTTCATCAATAAAGAACACACCCTGTTCGGGATCGCTTTCATCAAATTTCAGGTGAGCCCCCTTAACAGACAAAATGTTACCCGGAGAAATATCCGAATCCACGGAATGCGTTTTAAGGTCTTCAACACGTTGAATAACGGGCGTTACCTCGTTTATCTCAACACGCTGAACATCAATATCGGGAACAACATCTTTGAGTCGACTTCCGGCGTGAAGCGAAAGCTTAATCTGATGCCGGCTTCGGTCAAAAGAATCGTTTCTCCCGTGAAAGACACCCGAAATTGAAGGATAGAGTCTGAAAAGGTCGGTGTTTACCTGGTAACCGTTACGCAGATACCTCTGAATGGAAGCACCATATTCTTCCAGCACTGAAAGAATATCAGCTTTGGTTACGGTAGACCCGCGCTCTACCATGTCGTCGATGATCTGATCATCGGTGACAGTATCGTTATCTGTCACCATTGCACTGTAATCATCCGGATCATCAGTCAGATGATTTTCTACTAAACCAAATCTTAATGGCATAGTTATAAAATTTAAATAAAACATGCAGGGCCCGCCGGCCTCCTCTTCCGATAGTCGGCTAAAACCTTTGGTTGATGACCAGCCGGCGGGTTACCTGTTTTGCTAATAATAGCCAATAAAAAAACCCATCCCCTAACCCCTAATTCAAACAGGCTACAGAATGAGTCAAATCCACAGAGTCAGGGGTATTTTTATTTTAATCAATTGCAATTTATAAAATTATTTTTATATGACAAAACTCACGTTCAGTATTTTTGGTGCCGGGGATGCAGGCGAATAGGAAATTAGAAAAATATTATGGCACAGGATCGCACCAAACCGCGAAGCGGTGGCAGAGCAGGTCGATAAGTTATTCGGTCAGCAGGCGGTATCACCTTCATCATGCCTGGTAAGTCAGACAAATAGTACGAGTTAAAAGCAACCAGGAGCAGCGCCTTTCCTATATAGGACAAGGATGTGAACAAGAGGAAGATACAAACAATTATTACAAACCAAACAAAATGCCAGAAACACTAAATAGTACACACAACAATTCCAAACCTTTGGTTTCCATCATCACCCCAAACTACAATTCCTCAAGCTACATTGCAGAAACCCACGATTCAATCCAGCAACAGACCCATCCAAACTGGGAATGGCTAATCATCGACGATGGTTCCGACGACGATTCTTCAGAAATAATCAAGCAATTTTCGTCTTCCGACCCACGCATAAAAATCTTTGAGAGGAAAAATCCTCCAAAAGGAGCTTCTACTTGCCGCAACATAGGCATTGAACAGGCAAGAGGAAAATATCTAATGTTTCTGGATGCCGACGATTTGTTAGCCCCATTTTGTCTGGAACAAAGAGTTAAAAAAGTTTCAATCCAACCGGAATTGGATTTTGGAGTTTTCAAAATGGGGTTTTTCAAAAAAAACTTAGGCGACAGTCCCGGCTGTATCAATATTTATACAGAGACAAAAGCTGAGTATTTACATTTCTTTCTCTCATACAACCTTCCATGGGCTATTACTTGTCCATTTTGGAAAAGAGAATTTCTTACTGAAAACAACATCCTTTTTTCAGAAAAATACCCTCGATTACAAGATCCAGAGTTTCACACCAAAATATTGCTCAAACACAATCCAAAGTTTGAGGTTTTCAGTAAAGCAAAAATTGACTGTTATTATCGCCAGGGAAGTAACCACAAAATAGTTATCACTCCCGAATCCCTAAATAAAAGCACAAAAGCAATAGCGCTTTTTTATAAGGATATTAGTGCTGCAATAAATAAAAAAGATAGAACCCTAGATGGTTTTCTAGATAAATATGTCCTTAATGTATTCCATTCCCTGCTCTTTAACCACAGGTTGCAATCATTAAAGCAGGTAATCCATTTATTTCGACAAATGAACAGTTGCCGAACAATCACCAACCTTTCTATTGCAAAAATCCTCCTTTTCTTTTTTTTGAACCGTTCGCGCCTCACCTTTGTAAAAGGAGCCGGCGTATCTTTGTTATGGAAAATACTGGTTTTAAAACCAAATAAACTTTAACTGATATTTTAATAAATCCATATAATACTTTTTTAAATGATTTCAGTTATCATTCCCACATTCAATTGTGCTCATATGATTATCGACACACTAAACAGTGTGCTTGCATCCATATATCCCGATTATGAAATTCTTATAATTGACGATGGGTCAACAGATAATACCCGTGAAGTGACTAAGCCTTATCTTAAGGATCACCGCATTCAATATATTTATCAGGAAAATAAAGGACTTGCAGGTGCGCGCAATACAGGCATTCTAAATGCTCAAGGACACTATTTAGTATTCTTAGATGCCGATGACCTTATAACTCCTGAAAAGCTGGGAATTCAGAGTCAATTTTTAGTAAAAAACCCAAATATTGACATTGTTTATTCAAATTCGCAATGGTTTATAGAGGATGATTTTAATGATACGCGGCCTGTAAATTTTCCTGTTTACACAGGAAATGTGCTTGATCCTTTAATATTCGGAAACTTTATCCATGTAAACTCAGCAATGGTACGAAAAAAAACGGTAATGGAGGCTGGACTGTTTGATGAATCTTTAGAAGAACTGGAAGATTGGGATCTATGGTTGCGAATGGCTCTCAATGGTTCAAAATTCGGGTTTACTCCCGGAGTTTTGTCAAAGGTACGTATCCGCAAGGGGAGCATGACTTCCAACCAACAAAAAATGAACAATACCATGGTTCGGGTATTGGAAAATACTATTTTAAATGTACAGGATAAATATCACTCCGGTCATCCTGTAATGATAAAACTTAAACATTCGCTTGCAATATATAAACTTAAAGCAGGTCAGAAAAAAGAATATTTAAACTTCCTAATAAAATCATCCCGGCAACAGGGGGAAAAATTCCTGCCTGTATTGATAAAACAAAGCATAAAGTACTTTTTATATCCCTTTTTCCGAGAGAACAAAACAACCCGTGAAATAGAAAAAATCTGGAAACAGTGAGCAACAAAACCACTGATATTACTACTTCCATAATAATAGTAACTTACAATTGTGCTAATGTCATTGAAGAAGCCATTCTTTCCTGCATTGAAAATGTAAATACAGAAACCATAATAGTAGATAATGCATCAACAGATTGCACAAAAGAAATTGTAGCTCAATATTCTGAAAAACACCTGGTGTTTATTTCAAACAATACCAACAAAGGTTTTACCCAGGCCTGTAACCAGGGAATTAAAGCTGCTCAGGGAAAATACATCATGTTACTCAATCCCGATGCAAGTCTGCAACCTCTAACCATTCCAACACTTCTCAATTATATTGAAAACAACCAAAATGTAGGAGCCGTAGCCCCCTCACTCTATTATCCCGATGGTACATTTCAGAATTACACAAGGCGTTTTCCAACCATTTGCGGTTTATGGGTAGAGTCGTTTGTGCCACGTTCTCTTTGGAACTTTTTCCCCTGTTATCGAAAATATACATATCAGGATTTAGATTTTTCCTCCCTGCAGATAGTTGAACAACCTGCCGGTGCTGCTTTGCTTTTTCGTAATAAATGGTTGCTCGATGAAACATTCTTCATTTACGGCTCAGATGTCGATCTTTGCAAAACGATTATCTCTGAAGGCTATCAAATCGTGCAATTACCAGAAAGCAAGGTTTTACACCTCCAAAGTAAAGGAGGCACTGAAAACAAGGAACTACGATTATATCTTGATTTGGATAATTATTATGGAATGAATTATTTTTTCAAAAAACACCATCAGCAATTCAAGGCATTCCTTTATCGGCTCGTGTTTGGTCTGTCCTTATTCCTAAGGAGTATATTAGCTCTTTTTATGCCACACTCCTTACCTATACGCTGGAAAAAGTTCATTCTATTTGCAAAAAACAAAAATTTCACAGCTTTTTATGAGCAATAAACAACCGCGGGTATTTACAATTATTGTACATTACCAAGCTCCAGAAGAATGTTTTCAACTCGTCAAAGGTTTACAAACAATTACATACCCCAATCATCAAATTGTTGTTGTTGACAACCATTCTGCCGAAAACAATTATTCGCTTTTAAAGGAAAAAATTTCGAATTTTGAAAACACAACTGTTGTTCAAAACCCTAAAAATAATGGTTATGGTGGCGGAATAAATTATGGAATAAAACAAACCTTGCATCTTTCTCCTGATTTCTTTCATATTATTAATACTGATACTGAAATTGTTAACCCAAGATATATTTCAGATATTATTCAATCATTTTCGCAAACACCCGATGCCGCCCTAATAGGACCTGCTGTATATAGCGACAATAGTAATATTCAGAATACCATAATGCCTTTCATTTCATTGTCCAGTATCTTTTTATTTAAACTCCAACGTCATCAGCAATCCTTTATTGAAGAAGAACCGCAATTATTGTCTGTTGAAGTAATCAACGGGGTTTGTTTTATTATCAAGGCAGATGCCTATTTTTCGATAAATGGATTCGACGAAGACTTTTTTATGTATGGGGAAGAGCATGACTTCTGTTATCGTTTAGAGAAAGCAGGCTTCAAGAGGTATTTCTGGTCAGGAGGCTCAATTATTCATGTACATCATAATAAATTCAAAACGAAAGAATTCACATGGCGTGAAGCTTTAATCAGAGCCAACCAAATCTTATTTCTGAAAAAACATCGATCGAACTTTGAAGCGTTTTTTACTTCTTGTCTTTTTGCTGTTTCCTACTTTCTAAAACGATATTCTGGTTTTTCATTTAGTGATATCTCATTTCTAAAAGCATTAAAAGGATTGTTTAATCCAAAAATTCTTAATAATTCTTGGCAATAATAATTTAACAAACTATACTTAGGGCCTGCTGAAAAAGTCAGCAGGCCACATTTCAATTCAAATTCGACTGATCAAAATTTTGGGCACAATACTCTCAATGATTTCATCAATCATTTTCATTGTACCTTTTT
>NZ_AHZV01000067.1 GCF_000250735.1 Anaerophaga thermohalophila str. Valhall | reverse complement strand
GACGAAAACTTATGAATAAAGCAGGTTAGAATTATTTGATTAAAAAAGGAAGACTGTCTTTTCGGCAGTCTTTTTTTTCCTTTCCCGTATAATGTAAATTTCTTGTGAATTTTCTTTTAATTTTGCGTGAATTTAAATCATGAATCTGAAAACAATGAAGCGTGCCGGGGAATGGAATGAATACATTGTGTTGGTATTCCGTTTGGGGTTAATAATGGCCCTGTATACAATTTGCCGTTTGGCATTCTATTTCTTTAACAGTGATTTGTTTGAAAATCTATCTTTTCAGGCATTTCTTACTGTATTAAGGGGTGGGTTGAGATTCGATTTGAGTGTAATTCTGTACCTCAACTCATTATATATTTTACTCTTTTTGCTTCCTTTCAGGATTAAATTCAGTAAAAGCTACCGAACGGCCCTGAAATGGATTTTTATAATAACCAATGCTGTTGGTCTTGCGGCTAATGTCTCCGATATAATATATTACCGGTTCACACTGAAACGGACCACGGCCAGTGTTTTTAAGATTTTTAGCAACGAAGAAAATATGCTTGCGTTGTGGAGTCGTTTTGTTGTTGACTACTGGTATGCAACACTTCTTTGGTTGATTTTGATGGTTGTTTTAATATGGGGATATGGTGTTGTTCGTTCCAGGCCACTTCCTTTCAGGCACTGGTGGAAGTATAGTATTACCGGCACCATTGTTCTGGCTTTGGCCGGAGGATTAACAGTAGGAGGGATGCGGGGAGGTTTTCGCCACAGTACCCGGCCTATAAATATCAGTAATGCTGCACGTTATGTTGAACGTCCCGAGCAAGTGGCCATTGTCCTGAACACACCGTTTGCGATCCTTCGTACTTTCGGGAAATCAGTTTTTCAACCGGTTGAGTATTTCCCGCCCGAAAAACTTCGGGACATTTACAGTCCTGTTTATCAGCCCGGGCAATCTGTTTCGAGTTCTGAGATGAGCCATGCGAAAGACAAGCCGAATATTGTACTGATCATTCTCGAAAGCTTTGGAAGAGAACATATTGGGGCCCTCAATAAAGATCTCGAAGATGGCGAATATGAAGGTTTTACACCTTTTCTGGATAGCCTGATAACCCAATCCTGGGCATTTGATAATGCTTATGCAAATGGAAGAAAGTCAATCGATGCACTGCCGTCTATTGTTGCTTCCGTTCCTTCTTTGATTCAACCCTATATTGTATCTGAGTATGCCAACAATAAAATAAACGGAATGGCCGGTCTTCTTGAAAAGATTGGATATGAGACGGCGTTTTATCACGGGGCTCCCAACGGATCCATGGGTTTTCTGGCCTTTACAAAAATGGCCGGATATGAACAATACCTTGGGAAGAATGAATATAATAATGACGCTGATTTTGACGGTATGTGGGGAATTTGGGATGAACCCTTTTTTCAGTTTTTTGCCAACGATATGAATCGGTTGAAAGAACCCTTTTTTACCACTTTGTTTTCCATTTCATCTCATCATCCGTTTGCTGTTCCCGAAAAATACGAAGGCGAATTTCCTGAAGGCCCCCTCCCTCTGCACAAATGCATGGGATACACCGATATGGCATTGAAGCGCTTTTTCCAAACAGCCTCACAGGCACCCTGGTTTAATAATACACTCTTTATTATTACAGCCGATCATTGTACCATCCCCTTTCATGAAGAATATAAAACACCGGTTGAGAGTTTTGCCGTGCCCATAATCTTTTATAAACCCGGTGAAACAGAGCCCGGAATCGACAGCGGACTGGCTCAACAGGTGGATATCCTTCCGACAGTTTTGTCATATATTGAATATCCCTTTCCTTTTGTGGCTTTTGGGAACGATCTGTTGACGGCAAACCGAAATGAACGGTTTGTTATGAACTATTTCAACGAGTCGTATCAGTTCCTTCACGGGAAATACGTTATTTATTTCGATGGGAAAGAGGTAACCGGTATTTACAACCTGGAGAAGGATCCGCTTCAGCATCACAACCTCAAAGGTGAAGTTGATTTGCCCGAATCAGAGAAACTCATGAAAGCTTATATCCAGCAATATATTGACCGGATGATAAATGACCAGCTATCTTTAGGCAATACCATTCAATAAAACCAGTACCAGCGGGAAACCAGGAACCTGTTGATATGTTATTTTCCGCAATAAAAATTTGGAGAAATACCGGCAAGTAATCATAATATTACTGCAAGTAATTTCAAAAATTCCCAAATTCTTTGAGAGTAAAGAGCTCCGTGAATTGATAAAAAAAGGCTATTAAACTACAATTTTGCATCATTGTTCAAAAAAAATGATGTTTTAGAGTATTTTTTATGCTTTGGAATTTGGTAAACACCAAAAACCGTCTATATTTGTGGAAAGAAGATTGGGAAACCTATTTTTTAACCCTAAAAATTAATTTTATTATGAACAAAGCTCAATTAATTGAAGCAATTGCTGGTGAATCAGGATTGACTAAAGCCGATGCTAAAAAAGCATTAGATGGTTTTATTAAAGTAACCGGCGATGCATTGAAAAAGGGAGACCGGATTGCACTGGTCGGATTTGGTTCTTTCTCTGTTTCCGAGAGAAGTGCCCGGACTGGTAGAAACCCTCAAACCGGTAAGGAAATCCAGATTCCTGCCAAAAAAGTAGTTAAGTTTAAAGCTGGTAGTGATCTTACCGATGCAGTAAATTAATTCTTTTTTGGTCAAAAGAATCAGAAGAGGGTGTTTCAGTTTTTGGAATGCCCTCTTTTATTTTTATGCTACATTTACGGAGTCGGATATAAAAAGCATCTTTATTGTCAAACTTATTATTGTTACAAATTTTTAAATCCTCATTAATAATGAGTTAACTCTGGTACAAAAATTTTTAACGTCTTGATTTTGACAAAAATCTTTTTATACCATTCTCTAATAGTCCGTTAATCTTTTGCAGAATGTTGCAAACCGAATGGTAGTGATTTAAAGGTTTTACTTCTTACAATTTAGTATTTCAATATTATATGAATTATCTTAAATCTTACTTCTATAAATCTAACGATCTGTTGTGGAGAAAGAATTGATAAAATATCTTTCACAATTTATTACTCCGGAGCGATTACATCTGTTTGAAAATATTTTATCACTGCGAACAAATTATCTGACGGTAGTTCTCGAGAATATTTTTCATCCGCATAATGCTTCGGCAGTGCTCAGGAGTTGCGATTGCTTTGGCATTCAGGATGTTCATATAATTGAAGACCGTAACAGGTATGAAGTTAATCCCGATATTGCTCTCGGTGCTTCTAAATGGTTGTCTCTTCACAAATATACTTCCGCTTCAAAATCGGTTCTTTCGGAGTTGAAGAAAAGAAACTTCAGAATATTTGCTGCTGTACCCGATACCGGTGCAGTTATGTTTACCAGGATGGATATCAGGCAGGGCCCTTTTGCCCTGGTTTTCGGAAGTGAAAAGAATGGCATTTCCGGGGATGTTAAAGAAATGGCTGACGGATATCTGACCATTCCGATGGTAGGTTTTACCAAAAGTTTGAATATTTCGGTAGCAGCTGCCATTATGCTGCAACATTTCACATTCTTTATTCGTACAAATATTGACAAGTCTGCCTGGCAATTAGAGCAAAAATATCATGAACAGTTATTGCTGGACTGGATGCGAAAAACAATAAAAAGAGTAGATTTAATTGAGGAAACTTTTTGGAAAAATCAGCGTTTGAAATAAAGCCGATTGGTTAAATTTACATCTTAATTGATGGTAAAAATTAAGTATATTTTGTATTTTTGAGCAAAATCTCAATCTATGAATTGTATTATTATAGATGACGACAAGCTGTCAATAAAAATAATTGAAGAGTTTGTGGGCAGAACAGAGGGTCTGCACCTCGTCGGGTCTTTTTCCAGCGCGGTGGAGGCCATGAATTCACTTAATCAGCCCGATGCTGAAAAAGTGGATTTGATCTTCCTTGATATTGAGATGCCCGAGATGTCTGGTATTGAATTTTTGGAATCTCTCGATATTATCCCTCAGGTAATTATTTATTCTTCTCAGGAAAAATACGCTCTTGAATCTTATGAATATGATGTTACCGATTATCTCTTGAAACCTGTTCAGTTTGGCCGGTTTATTAAGGCTGTCAACAGGGCAAGAGAGCGCTACGAGAAAAAAGAAAGCCCGGTTAAAGAAAGCACCGAAATTTTTATCAAGAACAACGGTTCACTTGTACGTATTAAGTACGATGACATTCTTTGGATAGAGGCACTCGAAAATTATGTGGTACTTAACACGTTCAGTGAAAAATATACCATTCATTTTACCATGAAGGCCATTGCCGATAAGATGCCGTCCGACAGGTTTATGCGTATTCACCGTTCGTTTATTGTAAACTTCAGCAAAATAAAAGTGATTGAAGATAATTCGGTAGTTATCAAAATCGATAGCGGAACCAAAGTTATCCCGATCGGTAAATCTTACAGGGATAAACTGATGAACGACATTAATCTTATTTCGAAATAGTAATTGTTCTTTTCAGGAAATAGAAACGGGATCACTTTATTGTTCGATCCCTTTTTTTTGGGGGGGGAAAATTTTTTGAAAACATTAATACCCGCCTGGTAAAAGCAATCCTCTATTGTGGAGAATACTCCAGTCTTTGAGCCAGTTGTCGGGACCAAATGCTCCTTTAAAGTCGGTATCCTCAAACCATCTGTTGCTGAGGTTATAAATTTCTCCAAGTTCACTGTTCGAGGGCAGCAGATTCATGGCATCAATATGCTGTGGATTGTAAAGAATTAGAGGATCTTCCAGCAGATTGTTTCCATCCTCAAATGCGGCATTGACAATTGAATCCTGTTCCGTTACATCGCTTACGATTTTTGAGTAAACACCCAGAATTTGGCGGGCTGAATTGTTTCCGACCATGTAAAATACATTATTCATGATTTTAATGTGCCCGTCTATAAATTGTTGGTAACTGTCCAGATTATCGCCGGAGTATTCAATGTAAATACCATGTTTTTGATGGAGAAACAGGGAATTGGCAATGGTACCTGCCGAACTGTTGTCGAATCTGGCGGTTTCGCCGTTTTCGTCCATGCCTTTCCCGATGAGGGTAGCATTACTAATGGTCGGACGAGTTTTCGGATGTCCTTCGTAATCGCTGAGTTCAATAAGCAGGTCGCCGGTTGCTCCCGCCTGAAGTCCGACAATAAACTGGCAATTACCGGCATATCCCTGATCAAAATCGAAAGCATCGTCCCCGCAAAAAGCTGAAAGCAGGTAGCGTCCGTTAACGGTCCCTCCGAAAAATTCAAATCCGTCATCCCGGTTTGATATTACTTCAACGTATTCGAGGGTGGTTCCGTTGCCGACTCCGCCAAGTGTAAGGCCATTGATTTCATTTCCGTCTTCAAGTTTGGTTCCTCCATGCCGGATTGACACATACTTTAAAATTCCCGAATTATCGCTCTCATCAGTTCCTCCATACAAAGTTCTAGAGTCTTCCAGGGAAAGTCCTTCAATCGCGCTTTCGCCGTCTGGTGCATTAACAGGCGCATTTCCCAAAATTATTACGCCGCCCCATAAGCCATTGTTCTCAATGGGTACCGACCCTTCGAGGTCGTCTCCCTTAACAGTGAAGATAATAGGATTTTCAGGAGTTCCTTCAGCCACAATTTTCCCGCCCCTGGTTACAACCAGGGCACTTGCATTTTCTGCCTGTCCGGTTTCGGCCCTTATCACAGTTCCGGGCTCAATGGTAAGTGTTTGTCCTTCATTTACAAAGACAACTCCATCCAACAGGTATTCCTTGTCTGCCGTCCAGGTTGTTGTTCCTGTGCCTCCGCCATTATCTGAAATGGTGACATACTCATCGGGAAGAACATATTCCGAATCCCGGCATCCCATAAAAGCGAGGAGCAGGAAAAAACTTAATGCCGGTTTTACTGATTGAATTTTTTTCATGACCGGACTGTTTAATAACAGATCGTTAGATTTTTAGATATAAGATTGGTACTACCCTTATTTTCGTGGTTAAATATTTGTTAAAATATAGCTATAAATGTGGTTGAAATATTGTTGAAAAAAACAAAATACAACCTATAAGCTACGTTAAACTATGTTTTAACTACATATAAACAAATTGCAAATTGCAAATTGTCATTAAATTGGTGGTAGAACCATAAGGTTTATAATGATTCATATAATATTGATTTACTGTATTTTAATAAATAAAACCTTTCAATCACAAGCAGTTGTTTTACAACATTCTGCAAAAGTTTAACTGACTATTGGCTTAAAATGATGCTTCAATATTAAGAAATAATGCGGAAACCAACTCAGCATTTTTTGCGGCAGGGTAATGATCCTGATAATTGGCAGCGATTTTTATGTTTTTTATGGGGATGTATTCTATCCCGGTAATAAGAGCCGTTTCATCATTCGCCAGATTCCATGGAACAGATTCACCACTCAGTATATTTGAATCAACTTTATCGTACCGGGCAAAAATTCTGGCAGCAGGGAGAATTAACCAATCGCCGGTTATGGAAAACCCATAAGCATCGTGATTATCCTGAAATTCACGATTCCAGTGCATAGCATATTCGCCTCCGAAAGAAAATATTTTATTGGAATAACCGGCAAAAAATGCTGTTGTTGATTGATTGACCGACTTTCTGGAGATATCACCATAAATTCGCGTTACAAGGCCCTCAACAGGGTAAACAGTGATTCCCATGGCACCTTTAAAGGTGTCGTCATTTTGGAGACTTGAATAGCCCTCCCCGTTAAAAAATGCAACATCCACATCGAAGAAATCCACTTTTATTTGAGCTTTGGCTCCTATATCGGCACTGGGGCCGAAGTCATATTCATCCATGAAGGATTTGGCAATATAACGTCGTTTCCAGAATTTTTCCTGTACCTTAAATTGTACGGCATCCTGAAGTCCGAATGTCAGTTTAATGTTTTCAAGGGGTTGATAATAAACAGCAGCAGTTTTAAAGTATCCGAATCGGCGAAGGAGTGAATATTCGGCATCGTTTGGAGATCCAATATCGAGTTTTATTTCAGCCGAAAATTCAGGGGAAATCAAATATTCATAACCCAGATAAGCACGACGTACTTCAAAAGCCGTTTGTTTTTCACTTCCCTGAAGAGATGTGTTGAAATTGGTAAATATTTTTCCGTATACACTTCCCGATGGTTCAAATTTTTCTGTTTCCCCCACATCCTGGGCACTTGTATTGCCGCAGGGCAATAGAAATAGCATTACCCCGGTGAGGGCAATAAAACAGTTTTTCATTTGCATTTCCCAACAATTATATAAAACGGGACATTGCCCTGTGTAAAACAATGTCCCCTATAATTAATGATGATTATTTTTTTATTGCTGCAACAAAATCGCGCTGAGCCTTTAATAAATTAACAAGATGCAAGAGCATATTTTGTGTTTCATGCAGAACCGACAGGTAAAGCATGCTTATTTTTGTGCCTGCTTTTTCCTTCTTGATGCGTTTCAGTTGTTTTTTGCGCATTCCTTTGATAACATCTATGAGCTTTAATTGTTCGTCAATTAACTCCTGAAGGTGTTTAAAATCAGACTGATCAATCATATTATTGGCCTTAGTGATCAGTGATCTGACTTTGCTTTCCAGGATATTTATTTCTTCAAATTGTGCTTCGGAGAAAACTTTGTGATTGTTGTCCAGATGCTCATAACAAGGATTGACAATGAACGTGAGGGAGTGAACGGTTTCACGAAGGTAGTCTACCACCTGTACATAATACAGGCCAGAATCAATCGATTCTTCCTGAAGTTTGCGTACGGTATTGTAAATATTGTTTTTCAGTTTCTTGGTACGCTTGTTAAGCGAGGCTACTTCTTTTGTATTTTCCTTCAGGTGCTTTCTGTCTTCAGCTTCGAAGAAGTTAAGAGATTCGCTATAGAGTTTTGAAATGTCCTTCAGCACACCGGAAACACTGGAACGGCATTTTTCCAGAACTTTTTCGGAAAGTATTTCACCATTAACTTCTTCTATTTCCATTTCGCTGTAAAGTTTGGTTTCGCTGTCCTGCTTTTTGGTGATGACATGTGTCCGGTAAACCATGAAGGCCGCGAAAAGTAACAGGACGAAAATGGCATAGTTTCCACCAAACATCATGAGCGTCGCCATGATAAAGGCCACGGTTGCAGCAGAAAAAGCAGTGAGGAACCAACCTCCGATAACCGAAACAACACCGGTAATACGGTAAACGGCGCTTTCGCGTCCCCAGGCCCTGTCGGCCAGGGATGTTCCCATAGCAACCATAAAAGTAACATAAGTGGTGGAAAGCGGAAGTTTCATGGATGTGGCATAGGCGATCAGGATACTTGCCACAACAAGATTAACAGAAGCTCTGAGAGCATCGAATGAGGAGGCTTCTTTTCCCATTTTTTGACGTTCCTCTTCATAGACCGAACTATCGAATTGTTTGTCGATAAAATTGCGAACCTTTGCCGGGATTACCGCATTGATGGAATTGGATAGGGCAATGCTGCCGCGAACAATGGAGCGTGCAAAAAATGAAGAGCCGAATCGCTCTTCTCCTTCCGATTGTCTTCCAAGATCAAGAGAGGTTTGAACAACCCGTTTTGCTTTCCTGGATGTCCAAAGTGTAATGACCATTATAAGACCGGCAATTATCAGCAAGTATCCTTCGGTTTTAACTTCGCCTGCCAGTGAATTCATCAGTAACTGGTCGGCTGGAGTTCCAGACGCCTGATATATTTTGAAGGATTCAAAACCTGCCAGTGGTACACCAATGAAGTTAACCAGATCGTTGCCTGCAAATGCCATGGCAAGTGCGAATGTTCCTGCCAGCACCGTCGCTTTCATGATGTTCAGATTGAAGAGCCAGTAGAGGATTTGAATCAGTACGGTCCAGAAAATCAGGCTGTAGAGTATGATTAGCTTTCCGTTGGAGGAAATCCATGTTTGAACCTCTTCCGACATAAATGTGGCACCCTTGGCCCCTTTAACAATCAGGAAATAGGTAATGGCTGTAATGGCTATACCTCCCCATAGAGCGCCGAAATATTTTATTCTTCGTTGGAAATTGAAAGAAAACAGAATCCGGGTAATGTATTGAACTATCATTCCTACGGTAAAGGAGATAACCACGGAGAGCAAAATTCCCGAAATGATTGCCAGTGCTTTTGCAGAATTGATATATTCCGCAAGCGACATGTCAGGATTGTTGGTCGATTTGATGACAGCAACACCAATGGCGGCACCAAGCAATTCGAATACGATGGATACTGTGGTGGAAGTCGGGAGTCCGAAAGTGTTGAAAAGATCCAGAAGAATCACATCTGTCAGCATTACAGCCAGAAAGATGATCATGATCTCTTCAAAAGAAAAAACTAGCGGATTAAAAATGCCTTTTCGGGCAACCTCCATCATACCGCCTGAGAAACTGGCTCCCACAAAAACTCCGAGAGCCGCTATAAACATTATGACTTTAAAGGATGCGACGCGGGCACCAATGGCCGAATTTAGAAAGTTTACGGCGTCGTTGCTGACTCCTACCACAAGGTCGGAAACAGCCAGAAGGAAAAGTACGCCAACGATAACCAGGTAAATTGTTTCCATTTGTTGAAGTTAAGTTTAATTTTTTCGGAGGCAAACATAGTTTCTATTCACAAGCAGAATGTTTGGTCGTTGTTAATTCTGTGTTAAGTAATTGTTAATAAATTGCAACAAATTGTTTATATACAGTGTTTTAACACTATGCAATCTCACACGGTCATTTATTGTGCTCAAGGGGGGATAAGCACAATTCAAGGCCAATACGTAACAATTCTCAAATATATGGAAATGCGGACAAAAAAATGACAAATATAAAGGGGTGTTTTTTTCAATTTTGCAATCTTTGTGGACGACAAATTTATAATGGATGTATTGGAAGACACTTTTTGACGGCATAATGGTCGGATTCTCCGCATCGGTACCTTTGGGACCAATCGGTGTTTTAATTATTCAGCGAACATTGCAGAATGGCAGGTTGTCAGGTTTTTTTTCCGGACTTGGCGCTGTGATGAGCGATGTAATTTATGCCATAATTGCAGGTTTTAGTTTATCCTATAT
Organism: Anaerophaga thermohalophila str. Valhall; assembly: GCF_000250735.1. Classification (GTDB taxonomy): domain Bacteria; phylum Bacteroidota; class Bacteroidia; order Bacteroidales; family Marinilabiliaceae; genus Anaerophaga; species Anaerophaga thermohalophila_A. The sequence continues at coordinate 2,167 of NZ_AHZV01000067.1, read as the reverse complement.
CGTGTCGTTTATAGAAGCCCAGATGTTGTGGATTCAATTAGGAGGGGTGATTGTATTGACAACACTGGGAATTAAAATTTACCGCACCAATCCGGCTGCCGGATTACGACGACAAAAGGCAGGGAAGCATACATTTATTAAAGATTTTGTTTCAACCTTTTTTCTTACGCTCAGTAACCCGCTGGCGATTTTTCTGTTTATTGCATTTTTTGCCAGTTTCCGGGTTCTCAAACCGGCATACGGACTGGCAGGTCACATGATTATTATTTCCGGTGTTTTTCTGGGAGCTTCATTATGGTGGCTGGTGCTGACTTCATTGGTAGGATTATTTCGTTCAAAAATTAACCTGCGACGGCTTTACTGGATCAATAAAATTGCAGGATCAATGATAATTTTGCTTGTTCTGGCAGCTTTTACTGTCTGGTTCGTGAAGGCGTATGTCTGAGAGGATGGTGTCACTATTTTTATCAGGTATTGAAATGGTTAAATCCTTTTCCGGAAAAATCTACCGTTTTACCGTTTTCTGTCCATTGAATTTTCCCGGGATTATTTCCATCAACAATGACACCGATGGGAGAGAGGGGGTAAGGAAATTCTTTATTGTACCGGTTGGCCAGTTCGCTAAAACATGATTTTTCAACGGTAAGCAGTAGCCGGTAGTCTTCACCGGCAGTAACAGCCAGATTTATTGCATTCCATCCCTGTTCGTCAGATACTTTTATCAGATCATCGGACAGTGGGATTTTTTCCAGTTGGATGGTCGCCTCGCATCGCGATGCTTTGAGTATGTGTTTCAGATCGGAAGCAATGCCGTCAGAAATATCCATCATTGCCCTGACACCGGGATAAGAGGCGAGCCATAGTCCCTCTTTCACAGCCGGTTCAGGTTGGTTATGCCATCGGGTTAACCGATGGTATGCGTCGTCTGTTTTGTCGATGTTTTCCAGAATTATTTTCAGTCCGCCTCCTGAATCACCCAATGGACCAGTAACACAAATTATATCACCTGGTCTGGCAGACGACCTTCTGCGGGCTTTTCCCCGTTCAATTTTTCCCAGGACACAGACATTGATGGTCAGTTTTCCGGGTGATTTAGTGGTATCTCCTCCCAGCAACGGAACATCATATTTTTCGCTCAGCTCCTTATAGCCCTCCATGAACCGGTCAAGATATTCAACTTCGACATCAGAAGGGATGGCTATAGAGAGAAAAGATGCCGTTGGTTGTGCGCCCATCGCTGCAATATCGCTCAAATTGACAGCCAGTGACTTATATCCCAGAAGAAATGGTGAAACTCCTTCTCTTAAAAAATGAATGTCTTCAATCAGCAGATCGGTAGTAACAACCTGCTCAAATTTGTCATCAAGCGGCATAATGGCACAATCGTCGCCTATTCCGGTTACTCCTTTTTCTTTTGTTGGTGTAAAGTTTTCAGAGAACCGCTCAATAAACCCGAATTCGCCAATTTCAGAAAGCTTCATTAGTCAATAGAACGTTAGATTTTCAGATATAATTAGTGCTCGTCTATAAACTCGCAAAAATTTTCACAATATGTGTGTCTGTTCAGAAAGTGCCGGTTGCAAGGTTTGCGAAGCCGCCAAAAACGGAGTTTACTTTTCGTAAATGAGTATTTTGGCGGCAAGCATAACACAGCAAATGGTACTTTATGGACAGACACTAATTAATTTAGTCAGTAGTTTTTAGTCAATAGTCAATAGTAATTTTTTTCAAGTACTGGCCATATTCCAAAAACTAACAAATTAGCATAAATAACATGTTTTTAGAGGTTTGTGTATTTTGTCAGATAAATGATATAAGATAATTCATATAATCTTGATATACTTTATTTTAATAATCAAATCTCTTTAAACGCAAACAATTGATTTACAGGATATAGCAAAGGTTTAACAGAGTATTGATTAGTATAAATCAATTTTTATTCTCAGGGGGAAATTCCTTCATTTTCAATTTTTCTCCTGCATCTTTAACAACGTTTCGGTAGTATTCTTCATCATAGCCGGGAAATTCTGGCGGATGCGGTTTACCATAATCATTTCGAAGAAATTTTCCGTCCTTTTCGGGATGAATGTTTCCGTCGAGGTACTTCACCATCAGAAATTGTCCAAGCTTTTGCCTATTTTTCAACGGTTATGCGCGCCTGGTTGTG
>NZ_AHZV01000068.1 GCF_000250735.1 Anaerophaga thermohalophila str. Valhall | reverse complement strand
TAGTAAAAATTTTTTGCGAGTTTATAGACGAGCTCTAATTAGTGTCTGTCCATAAAGTACCATTTACTGTGTTACGCTCGTCCGAAAATTACTCATTTACGATAAGTAAACTCCGTATTTTCGGACTTCGCAAGCCTTGTAAATGACACTTTATGAACAAACACATGATAAGTAGGAAATTATTCCTACTTTACAGACAGGCACTAATTATCAGACATCTGCAAGAGCTTAACGGAGTATTGTGAACATTATAACAGGAAATTTATGAATAGGCCTGGAGAAGACTTTTATTGGTAATTTCAGCCGCAAAAGTCTAATTTTGCGGCTTCATTTTTTTGATTGAACAATATGCTAAAAAACATGGGCAATAAAACGGCCATTACCTTCGGTGATGAAAAAATCAGCTATGGCCGTCTGATTGGTGTAATTGAAACGATTGCAAAGTTATACTCCCTGAACCATGGAGACAGAGCTGCTGTGTTTATGGAAAACAGGCCCGAATGGATATACTCTTTCTATTCGATATGGAAAAACGGTGGAATTGCGGTCCCTGTTGACCATCTGGCTACTTCCGGTGAAGTGGCGTTTATTCTGGAAGATTGCCGACCGGAAGTGATCTTTACTTCAAAAAACAATGTGGAAACGCTTCAAAAAGCTGTGAAAGCAGCTGGTATAACCCCGAAAATATTTATTGCTGAAGACTTTGTATTATCAGATGGTATTCAATCGCCGGAGAATAACTTTCCACAACCGGATGTCTCTGACACGGCGGTTTTAATCTACACTTCAGGAACGACAGGGAGCCCGAAGGGTGTCATGCTCTCTTACGATAACCTTTTGGCCAATATTGAAGGTGTGGTACATAAAATAAAAATCTACACTTCCGAAAGCAGAACACTGGTTTTGCTGCCGCTTCACCATATCTTTCCATTAATGGGCACAATGGTTATCCCTCTTTACTCGGGCGGAAGCATTGCCATCAGTCCTTCCATGTCTTCTGAAGATATTATCAAAACCCTCCAAAAAAACAAGATTACCATTCTTATCGGGGTTCCGCGTTTGTATGCCGTCATTCGTAAAGGAATAAAAGAAAAAATAAACGCCAGCTTGCCGGCAAGGACCTTGTTTGCAATAGCAGAAAAACTGAACAGCAAGGGCTTTTCCAAAACTGTGTTTAAAACGGTTCACAAAAAAATGGGCGGTGCTCTTACGTATCTTGTCTCCGGAGGTGCTGCCCTGGACCCCGAAGTGGCGCGTGACTTTCAGGTTCTCGGCTTTGAAGTGCTGGAAGGTTACGGGATGACCGAATCAGCGCCGATGATTACCTTTACACGTCCGGGTCGTGTAAAAATTGGTTCCCCGGGAGAATCCCTGCCGGGTACCAAAATTGAAATCATTGATGGGGAAATTACGGCCACCGGGCGTCAGGTCATGCAAGGCTACTACAATCGACCCGAAGAGACGGCTCAGGTTTTAAAAAACGGACGGCTTCACACAGGTGATCTCGGCCATCTTTCAAAAGAAGGTTACCTGTATATCACAGGAAGGAAGAAAGAAATCATCATACTTTCGAACGGTAAAAATGTTAATCCCGCAGAACTGGAACAAAAGATTGAAGAGTCGCCGCTGGTTCGCGAATGCGGCGTCTTTTTCAAAGATGACATGCTTCAGGCTGTTATCGTCCCGGAGAAAAGTGCAATTAATTACTCTTCCGAAGAAGATAAAAACATTGAGGAAATCATCCGTTGGGAAGTTATCGATCATTTTAACCGGAATGTATCTTCATATAAAAAAATTATGCATTTCTACCTGACAGACCAGGAATTGCCCCGGACACGACTGTCAAAACTGCAACGATTCAAGCTGGAAGCTTTTGCTCAATACAACGATACGGAAGATGAACTAAGGCTAAATCCCGATTTCGATGAATACCGGATGATTGCAGATTACCTAACCAAAGAGAAGGGACGGGCCGTTCTGCCGCATCATCATCTGGAAATGGATTTGGGACTCGATTCCCTGGATAAAGTAGGATTTGAAACCTATCTTGACCAAACCTTCGGAGTTAAATTAGACCCCGCGGAGATGATCCGGTTCAACAATATCCATTTGCTGGCCGAACATGTCCGTGAAGTAAAAACAAGAATTGAAGAACACAAAATAAACTGGAAAGACATCCTAAGGGAAAAAGTTCATTTTCAGCTTCCAAAAACATGGGCAACCGGAAGCTTCATGGTGAGAGTTTCGCGCCTCTTCTTTCATCTATACTTCCGATTCAGAGCCAAAGGAATGAAAAATATTCCCGACGGCCCATGCATCATCGCTCCCAACCATCAAAGCTTTTTCGACGGGCTTTTCGTCGCTTCATATCTAAAAACCCACCAAATCAGAAAAACCTATTTTTATGCCAAGGAAAAGCATGTAAGGAAACCATGGTTGAAATTCCTGGCCAACAGGAACAACATCATTATCATGGACCTGAACAAAGACCTTAAGTCTTCCATCCAGAAAATGGCGGAAGTCCTGAAACGCAAAAGAAATCTCATCATCTTCCCGGAAGGAACACGCAGCAAGACAGGTAAACTGGGACAATTCAAAAAAACGTTTGCCATCCTCAGCCGGGAGTTGAATATTCCTGTCGTCCCTGTTACCATTCAGGGGGCACACAAAGCACTTCCAAAAGGAAGTCTGTTCCCGAAACCCTTTAAAAAAATAGACATTGAGTTTCTTGAACCTGTTTACCCGCATAACGACAGTTATGACGATCTGACCATGAAAGTAAAAAACCAGATTCAATATAAATTGAGTGAACCTGCTTAACCCGGTTTATTGAAATGAATCCCTGCCTGCCTCGATTTATAGGGGAATAATCGTGACCCGTTTCATTCGTATTTGTTGCTGGTTGCTGGTGACTGGTTGCTGGTTGCTGGTGACTGGTTGCTGGTTGCTGGTTCGCTCAGCTCTGCCGCTTGCCTTGTAAGAATTCGTCATTGGTCAATTCGTCAATTAGTCAATTGGTCAATTAGTCAATTGGTTCATTGGCAATTGGTAATTGAAGTGATTCTTCGTCGTACCTCCTCAGAATGACAAAAGGGGTCTTCCTGTCATTCAAAAGTTTATCACTTCTGCCTTCTGCCTGATTCTCTGCGGTGAATTCTTAGTCTCTCAACCTCAGCCTTAGCCTCAACCTTAGCCTCAGCCTTAACCTCAACCTTAACCTCAACCTAATTGGTCATAGAAAAAATCTGTGTAAATTTGTGATATCTATGGTGAATTCTTAACCTTAACCTCAACCTCAACCTCAATTAAAAAATGAGTCTTTCTAACTCGGGACGAGTTCCATAAGACCAATAATTTAGATAAAATTTTATATTATGAAAAAAGCAGCCATATTTATTGCACCCGGATTCGAAGAGATAGAAGCACTGACACCGGCCGACGTTCTTAACCGTGCCGGAGCAGAAGTAGAATTAATATCGGTGACCGAAGACAAAAGCGTTACAGGAGCACATGGTCTTACCATTGTGTGCGACCGGGTTTTTGAAGGCAAACCCATCGATGAAAAGGATATTCTCATTCTTCCGGGAGGCATGCCAGGGGCCAAAAATCTTCAATCCCATTCAAAACTTGCAGACCTTCTGAAAACGTATTACGACCAAAAGAAATGGATAGCAGCCATTTGTGCAGCTCCCATGATTATCGGCGAACTGGGATTCCTTAAAGATAGAAAAGCCACTTGCTTCCCCGGCTTTGAGCATCATTTAAAAGGGGCTCACCATTATCCGGCGCCGGCCATTACCGACGGTCATATTATTACCGGGCGGGGCATCGGTGCAGCCATGGAATTTTCCCTTGAAATTATTTCAAACCTTTACGGAGCCAATAAAGCGTCCGAGCTCAGGGAGGGGATGGTGGTTCCCACACCGGCCGATCAATAATAATCTGCAAGACCCTCTTCAATCTGCTCGTAATGAGCAATCCAATGCAGCTTTTCTGTGGCCTGCCACTCTTCCGGTCGGGCCACACCGGCTGCTATTCTTTTCAAAAAGCCTCTCATCAAAGGTTCTATTTCCATATCATTGATGACAAAAGCGGTTTCTACAAACATCTTTCGTGAAGAACCAATTACCAGCGATTCAAAGTCGGGTATTTCTCCTAAATCTTCCCTTATTCTTACGTCACGATAGCCCAGTTCAACAGGCAGATTCCCCGGCACTTTATCAATATCGCAAAGCTTTATAAAAAAGCGTTTCAGCTCTTTATCATAAAAATAAGAAGTACCTTCCTTCTCAAAATTATCAATAAGCTTTTCTGTTACATTTGGGAATTTATTCAGGTCAACCGACAAATTCCGAATGTAACCATTCTCTGTAATATCTTCCCACGGCCTAACTGTTTCGGGCGCCAGTTTATGTCTCAAACCCGATTTCTGAAACCTGTCTTTATACACGTAAGAACAATAATTTACCGGCAGATTAATCTTCCGACTTCGGAAATAATAAAGAATCTCAAGTGCAGCTATTTCGCTTTCGGGTAATGTGGCTCGCTTTCCATGAGCAACAACATAGCCCCTCCCGGTAAGTTTCTGACGATTATATGGCGTCATGCGCAATTGATGAAGATTGGAAAAAGCCAGGCCTTCACTATAGAGTTGTTCAAGACTTTTAATAATCCGGTCTTTTTCGTCGGGAACGGCCGGTATCTCAACTGTAACCGCCGGAATGATACCCAATGCTTTTCTGACAAAACGTAAATCGTAATGCGTAGCGCCTATGTCGAAGCGTAACTCATTCAGGCCTTCAAGGGCCAGCTGTTCAAGCTTATCTTCCGAAACCAAAGTCCCGTTGGTATAGGCCCAGATATACAAGTCATCTCCAAAGCGTTTTCGCAGCACTTTCAAAAAATTCACCATTTTATCGAAGGTGATAAAAGGCTCTCCCCCGCTAAAACTGACTCCCTTAAAGCCAAACCGCTGAATGTAATCTGCATATTCCCCGGGATCATCAAACTTTAAAGTTTGAGTAACGGGCAAGCCTATATCATTCTGTGGGGCAGGACAATAAAAACAATTGCAATTACATCTGCCATTAATAAACAGGCAACTCCATTGACCTTCGGCGCATAGCCTGCATCCGGGGGAAAGATTAAAGATGTCGGTTTTGGTCCCTTTATAGCCAAATGTTGCAAGTCCTTTCAGGCCAGACAATAACGCATCTCGTTTTTGCTCCAGAGTCAGTGCCTTGCTGTAATTTATCCAGTTGATGTCATCATAGTTGATTCCATACTCCAGACGGTTGTGCTCAACCATCCGGTTACGATGACGCAATAATCCTTCCATCAATACCAGAACTAAGAAAAAGTATAAGTTAAATTGGGCTTTAAACTTTGACCATCGTCAAAAAAGCAGGCAAATTTACTTCATTTTTTTATCCGGGCAGTATTGGCTAAATATTATTTTGAAATACTCCTTTAAACTTTTGCAGATATCTGATAATTAGTGTCTTTCCATAAAGTACCATTTGCTGTGTTACACTTGTCATGTTCGTTTCGTCACAAAAAAACAACACAGTTGTAGTGAACTCATCATTCGTTTAAACGTTTAATGATAAGGTGCTAAAAATTAAACAAAATGTCCAAAAAACCTGTAATATATTGGTTTAGAAACGATCTTCGTCTTCACGATAATCCAGCCCTCCTGCATGCAATAAAATCACAATTACCTGTTATTCCTGTCTTTATTTTTGATGATTTGTGGTACAAAGACCCATGCGAACTGAACTTTCCACGCACAGGATTGCATCGAAAAACGTTTATGGCTGAATCCCTGGCAGACCTGAATATGTCGGTTGAAAGAGCAGGCAATCACCTTCTCGTTTTCAGTGGAAACCCGGTTAATATTCTTTCCCGGCTCTTTCGGTTTTTCGATGCCGAAAAAATTATAGCGCAGAAAGAATATGCATTTGAAGAAATCAGGATGGAAGAAGAACTAAAAGCCAAAACAAACCTGGAACTTGTGTGGGGAAGCATATTGTATCAACCCGACCAGGTAAGTTTCCCTCCGGAAAAAACACCTTTCTATTTTACGAGATTCAAAAACAAAGTCCTGCAGGAACCCTTCATGCCGGAACCGGTGAAAACCATACGGCAAATTAAAAATGGCTGGTCGGGTGATATTCCGAAACAATTGCTCCCTTTTGATTATACAGAATGGGCAGGGGCTAAAACACATTCCGTTTTCAGAGGTGGAGAGACCGCCGGTTTGAAAAGAATGAAAGAATATTTCGAGGCAGGCGGGCCTTTTCATTATAACAATACCCGCAACAAGTTTGAGGGGCCTGACTTCAGCAGTCAGGTTAGCCCCTGGCTTGCCAACGGGGCTCTGTCTCCACGTTCGGTTTTTGTTGAATTGCAACGTATGGAAAAACAATTCCCGGATAAAGAGGAGCCCGTCCGTACATTATCAGACCAACTTATATGGCGCGATTATTTCCGGTATTTGTTTCTCCGGTATGGAAAGAAACTCTTCACTACAAAAGGGCTAAGAAAGACAGAACCGGATATGTACAACGATATTGATGGTTTCGAACAATGGAGAAAAGGAGAAACCGGTGAACCCCTCATCGATGCCCTTATGCACGAGATTGCCGAAACAGGTTATATGAGCAACAGGGGACGAATGCTGGTTAGTTTTTATCTTTCGAAAGAAATGAAAATCAACTGGCAATGGGGAGCAGCCTGGTTTGAATCAACGCTTATCGATTATGATGTATGCAGCAATTACGGAAACTGGGCCTACCAAAGCGGAAGGGGAACAGACGGCAGGGTTAATCGACGGTTTAACCTGGCAACACAGGCCAAAAAGTTTGATCCCGATGGAAGCTTTGTGAAAAAATGGCTTTAACGATTTTTTTTGTATGTTTGCCGCCCGAAAAATTTGTCTGCGGATGCATTTAATTTTCACCCGGAAGCACCAAACCTCCACCCGAAACATCTTTGCTGAGTTCCCCGGGCATACCGTAGTAATATATCCGTCCCATTCCTTCAATCAACGTCCGCAACACCCCGGAAACCCTGCAAAAGATAAGCCCGGAGCCGTATAGACGCAAATCGGCATCTTTCATTAACAAATCAACGGCATCTATCTTTCCTGAACCTTCAAGCACAACCTCGCCGTTATCCGCTTCTCCTTTCAATAAAGTATTTCCTGAACCTTTCTGGTAAATGGTAAGATTTTCAAATATGCCTGTAATCTCTGTCAAAGTACTCCCTTCCGTCAACAAATGAAAATCAAGACAATTGAGACTGTCGGTAATAAATTGTGAAACCCCGTAAACACGCACGTCAAGCCGACTGATTTGCATTGAGTCAATCCTGACAACCCCGCCATTGATCACCTCAATCTCTGAAAATCCGGAAGGAACTTTCACAAAAACCTTAACCGAATGCCTCGGAACAATTGAAAAGTTGGATTTCTCACCTATTTCCAGAATGCCATTATTGATCTCTGTGGATACATATTGTAATATATTGGAATCAGCTTCAACTATCAACTCCCTGGCGGTGCCTTCACTGATAACCACTTCAATATCCGTATCCAGAAAAATACCGGTAAATACCCCGGTACTGCGCCTCTCGGTCTTCAGGTTTCCATCCCCTACAATTTCAACATTGAAGATTTCATCACAGGAGATCAACCATGAAGATAGAGAAACAATTAATAAGAGTTTGAAATATCTTTTCATCACTATATAATTAGAGGCTGCTGAAAAAGTCAGTAATCTATTTCAAATGTCCTTTTCGGCCTTGCCACAAAAAACAAAAAAGGTCTGGTCCGCTTAAACCTGGCTTTCCGCGAAAGCCAAAATTTCCGGCCATTTCGCAAGGCCATGTACGTCGCCCATTTTGGCTTCCCGCCATCCGCCGGCCCGGAAAGCGGACAGGCCACCGCGCCTTTTAAATAGTTAAAGTCGTTCATTATTACAACATTCTTTTGAATAGTGATATGTTGACAATTAACACTTACACAATACTCCGTCAAATTTTGCAATACATTGTAATTCAATTGTTTGTATCTAAAAAGGTTTATTTGTTTAAATGCAGTATATTAATGTTGTAAAAATCATCTTACATCTTATATCTAAAAATCTCACGATCTATTGTTATATCTATTTCTCTCAAATATATCCATTTATCTCATACATCAAAATACCAGCCCACTCTCTGAATAGCACTCCCCATTGATCCATAACACCTGCAGATGGAATGATAAAATCCTTCCATTGCAAAGGTCTGACTCCGGTAAGCGGATCAGCAGGAAAAACATCAACAGTAAACCCCTGATTTTCGAAACATTCGCGGGCACGGGGAATATGAAAAGCCGAACTCACGAGGATAATCTCTTTGGACATACCCCTGTTGTCAAAAATCTTTGCTGTTTCCACGGCATTTTCATAAGTGTTGCGGGATAAAGACTCGATAATGATCTTGTCACTCAGCACATCAATATCATCCAGATAGTCTTTCAGCAATTCGCCTTCCGGTTTTTGTTTATCGAACAGTGTACCACGTCCGCCCGAAAGTATCAATGTATCGGCCTTACCTGTCTTTAAAAGCCACAAACCCTGCCACAGACGGTCGGAACTTTGTGAAAAACGCGGCAACCCGTTAACGCTGTTTTCCGATGCCATCCCGCCTAAAACAACAACTTTCCGGTAATTCGAATGAAGTTGAGAGGCCATCTTCTGTGGTTCCTCCCATAATTCTGCAACCAAATGAAAAACGGCCCCGTTAGAAAATAAAAGTAAAACAATGAATGCGGCATAAAAAAAATGTCGCTTTATCCTGTTTTTCAGCAGCAATGAAACCATGAGCAAGATAACGACCCAAATTAAGGGCGAAAAGAAAACATTTAATATCCTGGATAATATAAAAACATCACAAAAATTTATTGTTCAAAAAAAGACCACTTACAAATTTAGCCTGTTTTATTCATGAGTGTGGTATAAAAAGCATATTTTTGTTAAAATCAAGGCGTTTTTATGTCGCAAGATTTATGATCTAAATGCAGAAAAACGGCGAATCGAAGTTTATCCGGCTACTGCCTTCTGCCTGACAAACTTCTGCCTGTCGTATTAACACATTAACTTATTGTTTATGGATTTCAAAACGCTAATCAACGCCCGTTACTCTGTGCGGAAGTATAAACCGGAGCCCATATCGGAAGAATTGCTGAATGAAGTACTGGATGCAGGTCGTATGGCACCAACAGCAGTAAACTTTCAACCCTTTGTTTTTATTGTTGTCAATGAACAGGGTAAACTAAAAGAATTGTACCATGCCTATCCGAGAGAATGGTTTGCCACGGCCCCTCAGGTGATTGTTGTTTGCGGGGACCATAAAACGTCGTGGAAACGCGGTAATGACGGGAAAGACCATGCCGACATTGACGTGGCCATTGCCACTGATCACATGACCCTTCGTGCCGCAGAACTTGGTCTGGGAACCTGCTGGGTTTGTAATTTCGATGCCGAAAAGGTATCAAAAGCACTCAACCTCCCCGGACACCTTGAACCGGCAGTTTTGCTGCCCATTGGTCGTCCCGAAGAGGTTGAATCGCCGCCCAAAAAGAGAAAATCTCTTTCTGAGCTGGTAAAATTTAACGGATATTGATGCCAACACCGGCGGTCAGTACCGAATAGTCACCAACCGTATAATCGGCATGCAGGGCGAGGAATCCAAGACGGAGTCTGACCCCTGCATTGAAATCAAATCCGCTGGTTTTGTAACCGAGGGTAAAAGGATCAGGGCCAATACTAACTTCCTGTTCATTATCATTTGTAAATGAATAAGTTCCTTTTACATCGAAGTCACTATTGGTTGACCCATAACCAAAACCGGTATAAAGAGCCACAACCGGGAAATTGGCCCCTAACAGAAGGCGGGAAGTAAATGCGCCGGAAGAAATACCCAATTCCCCATTTTCGACTGTCATGTTTCCACCGTCGGTGATACCATACGAACTGTTAAAGTCTGTATACCCCGCCAATACAGACATTTGTAAAAATGGAACTCTCTTCACAAAAGGAATATAATTTTTAAGGCTGTGTTTTATCCCAAAGCCAAGTACACTAACCTCCCCTGCATCACCAAAGTTCATTTTAGGGACTACACGAGCCATAACTTCAGTATTGAATGGTAAACCGATAGCACCTTGAAGCATAGGGATGGGCAATTTATCATTTCCCGAACCATTAGGAAGCGTAAAAGAAGCACTCTCTCCCCCCTGAACATCCGGCGATATAGATGGCCTTGATTCCATTTCTCCTGCAATTGTCGGGGCAATTCCATCACCGCTTACATTTACTCCTGATAAATCTAACTTATTAACATCAAAAGTTTTGGCTGATGAGGGAGCAACTGCATTCATCACGCTAAAAGTAAGATCAAATCCTCCAAACTTGTGCACCTTTGCAGTATTGTACCACCCCGCATTAAGTGAAGTCCCCAGCATCTCACCATAAGGCTGAAGATAGGCTTTTGTCAAAATCCGGGCATTATCTTCTCCTGCCTGAAAAAAATCTCTCAATGGTTCCTGCGAAAAGACAGAATGACTTACCATTAAGGCAAAAATTACCACTAAACTTTTTCTTAATGTCTTCATCTGATTCAAATTTGGTTAATTTATTATTCTCTTCTCTCTCAAGTCAACGATTTCCCAGCAAACGTCGTGCCTCACCTATGCTAATTCTTCGTTCACGACTAAAAGCCACGACAAAACCATAAATATTTCTCCGCTTCATTTCTGCTACTGCCTCGTCAAAAGTGTTAAAACGTCCGGCCGAAAACTTGTACCAGCCCGCTTCTTTCACTTCTGTTACCGGAAGCTCTCCGCTGTAAACACTCTTAACCTGATTTTCGGTAACCGGTTTACGGGTGGCAAGAAACTGAATCGAGAAAAAAACATCCCGTGTTTGAGGTGTTCGCGTGCGTTGTTCTACGTAATCGGCAGAATCCGGTTTCACAAAAGCCTTAATTTCTCCAGCCTGTTTAATAGCCCCAATCTTATCCGGCTCAGGCTGAACGGTTAATTGCTCAGAAATCATTTCCTGCTCCGGTTCGGGCAAACGGTCTTCATTATTGTTGTTAAGACTAATCATATTCTGTAACGCATCAACTTCAATGCTGTAGGCTTCATCTAACCATGCAAGTGGTGAGGCAAGGGGTATTGCCTTTTTAGCTCTTTCCCGTAAAACGTTGCTCCGCCTGAATTGTTTCTTTACTTCGGTATTAACATTTCTGATTGCTTCCGGCGTCCCTACTTGTTTCAGATATTTTTTTAAAATCCGGAATTGAATTCTATTGGCATCTTCAAAATAAGTAGAAGCTTTAAGTTGTAACCGGTAAACCCTTTCTTCCAGTTGAGCCAGACGAACCGGTCTGTCAGATAATACCCTCCTGAGTTCTTCCAGTTCCCTGTTTAGCCGGGTCACCTTTTCAAACAAGGACTTCCCCTTTCTAATCTTTTTGGAAGCCTTGTTGATATCATTTTCAAAACGTGCAGGAAAATCATCCCCCGACAGCAAAAACAAAGAATCCTGCTGACCCGAAGCATATCCCGCTCCAAGCAAAAAAAGAGCAAAAACACAAAAGATAAAGTTCATTTTCATGGCCCTCGAAAATTAGTCTTATCTACAGTTCATTGTCAAGTATAAAACAACAAAGAGTTTGGCAACAAAGATGCTTTTTAGTGCGTGTCTATAAAGTAGTAAAAGTTTCCTACTTTTCATGTGTCTGTTCAGAAGGTGTCATTTACAAGGCTTGCGAAGTCCGAAAATACGGAGTTTACTTATCGTAAATGAGTAATTTTCGGACGAGCGTAACACAGTAAATGGCACTTTATGGACAGACACTTTTTAGACCGCACTCATTTATTAAAATGCAGTATATAAAGATTTTATAAATCATCTAATATCTTATATCTTAAAATCTAACGATCTATTGTCATCTCCCGATTAATAAAAGATGATATCTGTCTTTCCTGAAACCGGGAGAAAACCTTAAAATTGCATTTTGGATCAGGCAAATCTTGCATGCGAATTCCATTCGACCGTAATAAATAAATTTTATACGAATGAAAACAAACATTTTAACTTTGCTGCTGTTTATCGCATTTACAGCAACACATATATCATGTAAAAACCAAAATAATATGAATAATAACAACCCGTTACTGCAACCATTTAATACACCGCATCAGACAGCACCATTTGACAAAATTTCGGAGGAACATTTCATGCCGGCTTTCGAAAAGGCACTGGAAGAAGGAAGGCGTGAGATAGCCGCTATCACCAACAATAATGAAACACCAACTTTTGAGAACACAATAGAAGCCCTGGAAAAGTCGGGGAAGCTGCTCGACCGTATCAGCAGTATTTTCTTCAACCTGAATTCGGCCGAAACCAACGAAAAAATACAAAGCATTGCCAGGGAAGTATCGCCAATGCTTTCGGAATACTCAAACGACATCTGGCTGAATGAAAAGCTCTTTGAACGGGTCAGCACAGTCTATGAAAACTATTATGATTCGGCCGAACTTAATGGGGAGCAAAATAAGCTTCTGGAAGATACCTACAAGGGCTTCACACGCCGCGGTGCACGTCTCAGCGGAAAAGACAAAGAGAGATACCGCGAAATATCTGCAGAATTGTCTAAGTTATCCCTGCTGTTTGGAGAAAATGTTTTGGCCGAAACCAATGATTTTAAACTTCATATCACCAATGAAAAAGACCTTTCGGGACTTCCCGCCGATGTTATAGAAGCAGCGGCACAAAGAGCAAAACAAGACAATCGGGAAGGATGGGTCTTTACACTGCAATTCCCCAGTTACCTTCCTTTTATGAAATACGCAGATAATCGCGAACTACGCGAAAAAATGTTCAGGGCCTATACCACCCGGGGAAATAAAGGGAACAAAAGAGATAACAACGAGATCATTAAAAAAACCGTTGCACTTCGGCTGGAACGTGCCAGATTGCTGGGATATACCAATCACGCCGAGTATGTTTTGTCGGAACGAATGGCCAAATCCCCCGAACGGGTCAATCAGTTTCTTCAGCAATTATTGGATGCTTCTCTCCCGTTTGCCGAAAAGGATGTGAAGGCAGTCGAAGAATATGCCCGGAAACTTGGTTTTAATGACTCACTTCAACGATGGGATTTTGCTTATTATTCCGAAAAACTGAAAACCGCAAGTTTCGATATAAGCGACGAAATGACAAAACCCTACTTCCAGCTTGAGAAAGTTAAGGAGGGCATATTCGATCTTACCCGTAAGTTATATGGTTTAACCTATAAAAGAAACAAAGAAATTCCGGTTTATCACAAGGATGTGGAAGCATACGAAGTTTTTTGATAACGACGGCAGCTTCCTGGCTGTTCTTTATCTGGATTTCTTCCCACGTGAAAGCAAGCAGGGTGGAGCCTGGATGACTTCTTAA
>NZ_AHZV01000069.1 GCF_000250735.1 Anaerophaga thermohalophila str. Valhall | reverse complement strand
GCACTCATATAATGAGAATTTTTCAGGATGTGATCCTTTTTTTGGATAAATGGTGCATCGATGAGCTCATCTTATGCACCCTCAAGCATTTATCTTCATCGTTGGTCCCCATCGGGCCACTCATTACTATCAGCCAGTCGTAGTCTCCAGGCTCAGGGATGGTATATTTTTCGAAAAATCTGGTGTAATGTAGTTGGTGCCCTTCTTTATTTATCCAGGTTTTTATATGTCCCAAATCTTCAAAGGGGACATGCTGAAAACAATGTATTTTTAGCGGCATAGGTTCAAATTGTTGGGGTTTTGTTCAAAAATAACAAAAAATAATCACTATGGATGTTTTTTTAGGGGGGGTATTCATTTTATCGTATTTTACGATTTTTTATTGTTCCAATAGTCGGTAAGAAAAGCCTAAACGCAAAGACGTAGTGACGCAAAGTTTTTATTATGAGAGTGTTGTGGTTAGCATCATTGATCGTTTAAACAATTAATTTCCAGACCTCTGCAATCAATGGTTTATTATAAATGCTTTTTGTTTGATAAATAGCAGAATAATAGGCCAATATGAATAACGTTACTTTTAATATTTAAAGGTCTGTTGCTCTAAAGATTTGTTGTTAATAATGCATTATAGTTCGAAGTTTTGGTGCAGTTTTGCTATTTTTGAATTTTCGTACCGATTTGGTTGGGTTCTATTCCTGTTAGATTCTTGAGTCAGGTCTAAAAAGC
>NZ_AHZV01000070.1 GCF_000250735.1 Anaerophaga thermohalophila str. Valhall | reverse complement strand
CTAAGCCTTTCTGTTTGGTGGCCATAGCCAGAATGGTAGCTCCTGCAAAAGCTGTAAGAGCATGACCTGACGGGAAGGAGCCAAAATGATGATAATTCATTCCTTCAATAACATGGGGCAGAGTTGACAAATCAATCTCTTTCGCGGGTCTGTACATATGATTAAAAAGTATTTTTTTGCTGATAAATACGATTATCCCGGCAATAATGAGTGAAGTAGTAAACATCACGGAATAATAGTACCTGATAAACAGGAATAATACAGCAAAGAGTGCTAACAAAGTTCCCAGCCCCAAAAGAGTATAAGTCTTGAAAAAATTGTCAGCAGCAGGGGTAGCGTGGGAATTCACAAATAACAGAAAATCTCCTTTACCTGATAGTAATAGAATTAAACCGCCGAGGAATACAAAAATTCCTGTTCCTACTAGAAATTCCTGAATTGGAGAAATTTTTTCTTTTTTAGGATTCGAATAATTGCGCATAGCTAAAATTTTATTTTCTGTCGCAAATTAGAATCCTTTTGTTTTCTCTTGTTTAGGTAAATTTAAAGATTGTATTAGAGAATGATTAATAAGGTGTAAAGATTATGTTGAACTAATGTCTGGTATTGAATTTAAATGGACAAGTGCGATCTTTATTGCCAGGCTATTTAATGTTTTAAATTTTTGCATCTTCATTAACAACGAGTTAATTGCGGTACAAAAATTAAAACACCTTGATTTTTATAAAAATATCTCTTTTTAGACCCCACTTATAGATGGAAGCGCACCAATCCCAGACTTCAGATGCAGTTTATGCCAAAGCGTTTTTGGAAATATCTGACCGAGAAGAAATGAATGGTGCTTCGGCTTTTGTAATTTAAGGTCAGCGTTTATCAACCCGTCTCCCTACATTAAAAACTTAAACATAGAGCCCAAAACTCCTAAAGTAAACCTTTTTGGTTATCTTTGCGTTTCTCTCGAAAGGTAATAAATTGAGCAATTCTGTAAACATAAATAGTGTCTGTTCATAATGTACCATTTGCTGTGTTACACTTGCCGCCAAAATACTCATTTACGAAAAGTAAACTCCGTATTTTCGGACTTCGCACGCCTTGCAACTGGCACTTTCTGAACAGATACACATATTGTAAAAATTTATGCGAGTTTATAGACACGCACTAAATAGTGCAAAGGAATGGATGACCAGCCTTTTGGCTGAGGGCAGTTCTTTTGTGGCTTACCGGCTTCCTGGAGAAGAGGCGGGATATGCCTTTGGTGTTGAAGACGTTTCAAAAATTGATATATCTGACTTTTCTCCCGGACGCTTTAAGGGCTCCTTTGTTGTTGCCCCTTTCACCTTATCGGAAGGTGCTTTTGCTCTGTGGCCGAAAGCTGAGCAAAAAAAGTTTCTGTTTTTGGACGAAAACGTTGGGTATTCACAGATACAATCTTTCCGGCTTTACGAAGAGGCAACTCATGTAAGGAATGATTATGCTCGCTCGTTTAGAAAGATAAAGGATGCATTGGATAAGGGTGTTGCCGATAAAGTTGTACTTGCCCGTAAGATGGAAGTTTCGGATGTTCCGAAACAGATATTACCAGAAGTTTTTGTAACCTTGTGTCAGGCATATACAAATGCTTTCGTTTATTTTTTTGATCATCCGGAGGTAGGCCGATGGATGGGAGCCAGTCCCGAAACTTTCCTCAATAAAGTCGATAATAAAATTACCACAGTTGCTCTTGCTGCAACACAAAAAAGTGAGCATCAAAGCGAAGACTGGAATCTTAAGGAACTGGAAGAGCAGGGGTTTGTTTCGACTTTTGTTGATGAGGTTTTAAATGATTTTGGCATTTCGGATTATCAGAAAACAGGGCCCGAACCGGTTATTGCGGGTCAAATGGTACATTTAAGAACATCTTATCACTTTGATGCAGCAATTGTTGAAGAGCGGTTGGGAGAGTTACTAAAATCGTTACATCCGACACCTGCAGTTGGCGGTTATCCCAAAGACAAGGCCATAGAACTAATCCAAAGTTCGGAGCATTTTGATCGAGGTTTTTATAGTGGTTTTTTGGGGCCTGTTTTTTCCAACGGCTTCAGTTTTTTTGTTAACATCAGATCAATGGAATTGGGGAATGATAATGCTGTTTTGTATCTTGGTGGCGGTATTACACGTGAATCAAAAGAGGAGGCCGAATGGGAAGAGACCCGGTTGAAAGCCCACACGCTTTTATCGGTGTTGCATTCTGTAAAACAAAACCAATGTAATGAGTCTATCCATCTCCGATAAACCGGTGGTCAGACATATTGTGGAGCATTGTTATGCGCATGGTGTGAAATATGTAGTTATTTCGCCTGGTTCGCGCAATGCTCCTCTGATTCTGTCGTTTCCTTCAAGTCAAAAGTTTGAATGTTTAACCATTGTGGATGAGCGGTCGGCCGCTTATTTTGCATTGGGTCTTGCAAGGCATCAGAACTCACCTGTAGCGCTGGTTTGTACCAGTGGCACAGCCGTGTTGAATTATTCACCCGCGCTCGCAGAAGCCTACTATCAGCAAATACCCCTTATTGCAATAACTGCCGATCGCCCGGTGGAATATATTGATCAGGCCGACGGTCAAACCATCCGTCAAACCGGCGTATTCCGAAATTTTGTACGATACTCCTGTCAGTTGCCCTTTGCGGAATTATCCGAAGAAGACCACTGGCTGACCGACCGTTTACTCAATGAGGCTTTTCAAAATGCGCTGGGAGATGTTCGTGGGCCTGTTCACATCAATGTACCTTTTCGTGAACCGCTATATGGAACCGTTGAGACTGGAAATGAACTCATTTCCCGGATAGTTTCGGTCAAAAAAACCGATTCGGTCGCTCAAAAATTTGTTGATGAGTTGGTTTCGGAAATATCGAGATATCGGAGAATATTATTTGTTGTTGGGGCGTTGAATCCTGACGATGGTTTAAATTTCCTTTCCAAATCATTAGCAAGAAAGGGCGTAGTGGTGATGACCGAATTACTTTCGAATTTCTCGGATGATGGTATATTTGGTAATACCGACCGCCTTTTGGAATATTTTGCTAAAGATCCGGGATCTATCCAACCCGATTTATTAATAACTTTTGATGTCCCGGTCTTGTCCAAACGACTGAAGCAACTGATTCGCAAGTATCCGCCAAAAGCACACTGGCATTTTTCCAATCAGGACATTATAGTGGATACATACCGAAGTTTGACACGTCAGATCAAAGGGGATGCTGTTCAGATAATGACAGAAGTTGAAAAGCAACTGCCACGATTTTCATCCGGTTATGTTGAATTGTGGAAAGATGCCCGTGATGCCGTAAAAATGAGGCATGAAATGTTTTTGGGTGAGGTGTCGTGGAGTGATCTCACGGTTTTTAATCAGATTTCTAAAGCCATGCCTGACCGTATGGAAGTTCATTTAGCTAACAGTACACCCGTTCGTTATGCCCAGCTCTTTGAATGGAATAAGCATCAGGCTTTTTATGCCAATCGTGGCACCAGTGGCATTGACGGATGTGTGAGTACGGCCGCAGGGGCAGCTTTTGCAGGTAGCCGTCCGGTTACGCTTATTGTTGGAGATCTGGCGTTTTTATATGATTCCAATGGTTTATGGCATAAATATTTGCCTGATTCATTTCGTGTGATTGTTGTCAATAACGGAGGAGGTGGTATTTTTCGTTATATTCCCGGACCGTCTGAAACGGATCAATTGGAACCCTTTTTCGAAGCAAGGGGGAATCATCAGTGCCGTGGAATAGCCGAAACATTTGGATTGCAGTATTATGCTGCCGGTAATTCCCGTGAATTAGAACAGATACTTGACCATTTTTGGGATGTTAAGGGCAGTCCTGCATTGCTTGAGATTTTTACTCCGGGAGACACAAATGGCGAAATATTGAGAGACTATTTCAAATATTTGAGGGAATCCTGAAACAACAGGTAGAAAAAAAAGCCTAAATGCTCGCTAACTCAGAACCTGAAACTAAAAAAAATACACCATATAAGACATATAAGAACATAAAAGATAAAGTTGCATCATAGATAACAGAGATTTAAGCCCCCCTGGGGGGATTTAGGGGGCCTCAAATTATAAGTCCCCTTTTGGAGGATTTTGGGGGCCGTTAAACAACATATTGGTTAGTTTTATGCGTTAAGCGCCTAACACCCTAACAATCTAACACCCTAACAACCCTAACAACCCTAACACCCTAACAACCCTAACAACCCTAACAACCCTAACAACCCTAACAACCCTAACAATCTAAAAATCTAACAATCTAAAAATCTATCGACTATGAAATATAAGTGGACAACCATTAAAGAATACGAAGACATAAAATTTGAGTTTTGCGAAGGCGTTGGAAAAGTAACCATTAACCGTCCGCGCGTTTATAATGCCTTTAGGCCGCAAACTGTAAAGGAGATGATTGATGCTTTCGATATCTGCCGTGAGCGTCAGGATATTGGTGTAGTAGTGCTTACCGGTGAGGGCGATAAAGCTTTTTGTTCGGGAGGTGATCAGAATGTTAAGGGACATGGTGGTTATGTGGATGAAGATGGCGTTCCCCGGCTTAATGTTTTAGACCTGCATAAACGGATCCGGTCGTTGCCAAAACCTGTGGTGGCTATGGTCAACGGATACGCCATAGGAGGGGGACATGTTCTGCATGTGGTGTGCGATCTGACAGTGGCGAGCGATAAAGCCATTTTCGGACAAAGCGGGCCCAAAGTGGGTAGTTTCGATGCCGGATTCGGGTCTTCTTATCTTGCCAGACATGTAGGACAGAAGAAAGCACGTGAAATTTGGTTTCTGTGTAAACAGTATTCGGCCGGTGAAGCAGAAAAAATGGGATTGGTAAATAAGGTTGTACCGCATGATGCCCTGGAAGAAGAAACCATGGAATGGTGCAAAATAATGTTGAAACGCAGCCCCATGGCTTTGCGTATGATCAAGCGCGGACTGAATGCTGAACTTGACGGACAGACCGGCATCATGGAAATGGCAGGAGATGCCACTCTGATGTTTTACCTCATGGAGGAGTCGCAGGAAGGAAGAAAAGCATTTCTGGAAAAGAGAGATCCCGATTTTGGACAATTTCCGAAGTTTCCTTAAAGCAGCAATAGTCTGTGAAGAAATCTAAACGCAGAGACGCAATGACGCAAAGTTTTTATTATGTGACCTAATTTCCGCAAAGCGTATCTTTTTATGTCAGAAAAGAAGAAAGAAGGATTTTTTTAACGACTTTTAGACAAAGTTGAAGTAGTGGGTAACAAACTTCCTCAGCCTGCTGCTCAAATAATTGAGCCTGGTTATACTGTAAACCCGCTTTCCAATTATTTCTTAATGGCAGCCTCGGTGCCTTTGGTCGGGATTGCCGGTACCTGGGTCACTGAGCGCATCATTATTCCGCGACTTGGGCCTTACACCGAACAGACAGAGGAATCCGTTTCCAGTGAAATAACACCACTTGAGAAGAGAGGCTTGAAATGGACGCTGGTGTCTATTGTTCTCTTCCTTGGATTGATAGTGTGGGGAATTGTGCCCGAGAATGCTGTTTTCAGGGGAGAAGATGGTGGCCTGGAACCATTCTATAATTCTATTGTTCCCCTGATGTTTATTTTATTCTTCATTGCCGGTTTAGTTTACGGCTTGGTAACCAGGTCGATCAAAGGCGATAAGGACGTAGCCAACATGACCGGCGAGTCAATGGCCACAATGGGCGGATACATTGTTCTGGCTTTCGTAGCAGCTCAGTTTGTTGCTTATTTCAACTGGTCGAACCTAGGGCTTATCGTTGCCATTACAGGTGCCGACGGATTACAGAACATTGGATTTACAGGTATTCCGTTGCTTGTGGCGTTTATTTTGGTTTCATCGCTGGTTAATTTGCTTATTGGAAGTGCATCGGCTAAATGGGCCATTCTGGCTCCTATTTTTGTTCCAATGCTGATGCTCATGGGATTCAGCCCTGAGAC
The DNA here is from genome assembly GCF_000250735.1 of Anaerophaga thermohalophila str. Valhall. Taxonomy (GTDB): domain Bacteria; phylum Bacteroidota; class Bacteroidia; order Bacteroidales; family Marinilabiliaceae; genus Anaerophaga; species Anaerophaga thermohalophila_A. Next base: position 1,399 of record NZ_AHZV01000070.1, on the reverse strand, counting down.
AACTCAGGCAGCTTATCGTATTGGAGATTCCTATTCCAATATTCTTACACCTTTACTGCCTTATTTTCCCCTGGTGATCACCTTTGCACAGAAGTACGTGAAAAGCATCGGTCTTGGCACCATTATTTCCACCATGTTGCCATTTGCATTAGTTTTTGCTGTGGTAAGGATCATCATGTTCGTTATATGGATTTGGCTTGAAATTCCGTTGGGAATTGAAGGCCCGATTTATTACGGAGGATAAAGACCCAACAGTTATTTGTTGAAAAAGAAAAGGCACAAGAACAGATTGATATGTTTTGTGCCTTTTTGGGGTTTATCGCGTTGATGCGTATAGAATTTCCGGTAAAATGCGAGTCATTTTAGGTGGGAACTTCATGAATGAGCGATTACAAAAACTTTTGAAACAATTTAGCTACTTCATCCACATTTTTTAAGGTATACGATGCATAAGTTGGTTTGCCATTGTGCTCAACCATTATTCCTATGCCGATTCCGCTTTCTTCTAATGCTTCAAAAGCGTCTTCATCGGTGTCGTCATCTCCTATATAAACGGGAATAACCGAAGTGTCATCGGCAAGTCCAAGTTCTTCAAGTATCCACAAAACAGCCTTCCCTTTATGCCAGTCAAGATCGGGTTTGATTTCAACAATTTTTTTTCCGGTGCCTTTTTTGTACCCGGGATTGTTTTCAAGAACTTCATCAAATTCGGCAAGGATGTTATCAATATCTTCTTCTTTTGCATTCCGGTAATGAAGACCTATGGCATAGCGCTTACGATCGACCTGCACTCCTTTATATTTTTTTTGAATGTCGAGCAATTCTTTTTCTATGATACTCAATTCGGGGAGCAAAACTGAAGTCTTTTCATGTTCGCGGTACAAACCATCGGGGCCTGAAATACGAAAACCATGACTGCCTGCGTAGATAAGGTTTTTCAGGCCAACCATTTGTTTAACATCGTCCATATCGCGACCCGTGATGATCGCAACCGTGTATTTTTCTGCAAGCCTGGCAAGGATGTCTTTCATTTCCTGGCTGATACGAGCCTGTTCGGGCTTGCTGACAATGGGGGTCAATGTACCGTCATAATCGAGGAAAAAGGCGGGTTTTTTGTCTTCAAGTTCATTGAAAAATTCTGAGTTTTCGCCAAAAACAGGCATTGGATTGTTGTCTGTCATTGTTTTTAGTTGTTTTTTATTTTTGAGTGTTATTCACAACAGTCCGTTAAACTTTTGCAATACGTTGCAAAACAATTGCTTGTGATTAACAGGTTGTATTTGTTAAAATGCAGTATATCACGATTAGATGAATCATCTAATATCTAAAAATCTATTAATTCAAATCTTAGTACATGACAAAACTGTTAAATAATTGAAAATCAATAAAATAAGTAGTT
>NZ_AHZV01000071.1 GCF_000250735.1 Anaerophaga thermohalophila str. Valhall | reverse complement strand
TCTGCCTTCTGCCTTCTGCCTTCTGCCTTCTGCCTTCTGCCTTCTGCCTTCTGCATGATTCTCTGTGGTGCATTCTCAGCCTCAGCCTTAACCTTAACCTTAACCTCAGCCTTAGCCAGGATAGTTCAGGTTATGCCAGATTAAGCTGCTCATGCATTTTTACCGTGACAATGCTTATACTTTTTACCGCTTCCGCAGGGACAGGGATCGTTTCGTCCCACCTTTTTCTCGACACGTACCGGCTGAACCTTTTGCTTTTCTTTAGTGGCAGTACCCTGTTGTGCACCACCGGGGATTCCTCCGGGAATACCGGCACCGGGCACATCATCCTTTTGCATCTTCAGTCGGCCCAGATCCTGCCGTTTGCGCTCTTCGGCCTGTCTTACCTGACTGGCATCGCGGATGGGAATATGTGCTTTGGCAAGTGCCGATACCACCTTACGATTGATCTGATCAACCATACTTTTAAAGAGATTGAACGATTCAAACTTGTAGATCAGCAATGGGTCTTTTTGCTCGTATGAAGCATTCTGAACAGCCTGCTTCAGGTCGTCCAGTTCACGAAGATGCTCTTTCCAGGCCTCGTCGATGGTCAACAGTAAAATGGCCTTGGAAAAAGATTTTGCCAGGCCGGCGCCTTCACTTTCATAAGCCTCCTTAAGATTGGTTGTTATCTGATAAACACGTTGACCATCCGAGATGGGAACAACAATATTTTCGTATATCTGTCCTTTGTTTTCATACACATCCTTAATCACAGGATAAGCCTGTCGTGAAATTGTCTCCATCCGACGCTGATAGCTGTCCCAAACTTTTCTGTGCAGACGATCGGCCAGGTCTTCAATTTTGGACTTCATGAATTCTTCATTTTCGAAGGGAGAATCGGCAGAGAAGGTACGAACCAGTTCCATCTTAAAGCCTTCGAAATCGTTGTTCTGCTGATATTCAGCCACAATCGCATCGCAAGTATCCGTCATCATATTGGAGATATCCACCTGGATTCGCTCCCCGTAAAGAGCATGACGGCGTTTGGTATAAATAACCTCACGCTGCGAGTTCATCACATCGTCGTATTCGAGCAACCGTTTACGAATACCAAAATTATTTTCTTCCACTTTCTTTTGTGCCCGTTCAATACTCCGGGTAATCATACGGTGCTGAATCACTTCTCCCTCTTTAATGCCCATGCGGTCCATGTATTTCACAATACGGTCGGAGCCAAACAAGCGCATCAGGTTGTCTTCGAGCGAACAAAAAACTAGTGAAACCCGGGGTCACCCTGGCGACCGGCACGACCCCGCAACTGGCGGTCTACTCTTCGTGACTCGTGCCGCTCGGTACCCACGATAGCCAGACCACCGGCTTCACGTACTTCCTGCGACAGCTTGATGTCAGTACCCCGGCCGGCCATATTCGTAGCAATGGTAACAACACCTTTTTACCTGCATCGGCCACAATTTCGGCCTCGCGCTGGTGCTGTTTGGCATTCAAAACATTGTGCTTAATGCCCCGAATCTTAAGCATCCGGCTCAGCAACTCCGAAACTTCAACCGATGTAGTACCAACCAATACCGGACGGCCGGCATTGACGAGGTTCATTATTTCTTCAATGACCGCATTATACTTTTCCCGTGTGGTTTTGTACACCAGGTCTTCATAATCCTTCCTGACAACCGGCCTGTTTGTAGGAATAACCACCACATCGAGCTTGTAAATGTCCCAGAATTCTCCGGCCTCTGTTTCTGCAGTACCGGTCATACCGGCCAGCTTATTGTACATCCGGAAGTAATTCTGCAAAGTTATAGTGGCATAAGTCTGGGTGGCAGCCTCAACCTTAACACGCTCCTTGGCCTCGATGGCCTGGTGCAAACCGTCGGAATAGCGGCGACCTTCCATGATACGGCCGGTCTGTTCGTCAACAATCTTTACCTTGTTGTCCATCACCACATATTCCACATCCTTTTCGAACATGGCATACGCCTTCAAAAGCTGGTTAACGGTGTGAACACGCTCCGATTTTACCGCATAGTTCTGAAGAATTTCATCCTTTTTGGCAATTTTTTCCTGCTCACTGAGTGAAGCATCCTTTTCGAGCGCAGCAATTTCAGAACCTATATCGGGCAATACAAAAAAATTGGAATCGTCGCTGGTACCAGTAATCAGGTCGATACCCTTTTCAGTCATCTGCACCGAATTGGTTTTCTCATCGATCACGAAATAAAGGGGATCGGTAACGATGTGCATATTTTTGTTATTCTCCTGCATGTAGAAGTTTTCTGTCTTCAACATGCGGGTTTTACCCCCTGCTCACTCAGGAATTTGATGAGCGGCTTGTTTTTAGGAAGACCTTTATAGGCACGCAATAATAAAAGCGACCCTTCGTCCTGCACTTTTGGGTCGTCCGATTTGAGTTTCTGTTTGGCCTCGGCAAGAATTTTGGTCACCAAAGCCCTTTGAGCTTCAAAAAGTTTTTCAACCTTGGGACGGAACTCCATAAACAGTTCGTCGGCTCCCTTATCGGGAACCGGACCGGAAATGATCAAAGGCGTACGGGCATCGTCGATCAATACGGAGTCTACCTCATCAACGATGGCATAGTTATGTGTTCGCTGCACCAAATCTTTTGGCGAAATGGCCATATTATCGCGCAGGTAATCAAAACCAAACTCATTGTTTGTACCATAAGTAACATCCGCTTTATAGGCCTTTCTGCGTTCTTCGGAATTGGGCTGATGCTTATCTATGCAATCCACGCTCAATCCGTGAAACTGGTAGATGGGGCCCATCCATTCGGAGTCCCTTTTGGCCAGGTAATCGTTCACAGTTACCAGATGCACACCTCGCCCGGTCAGCGCATTGAGGAATACCGGCAAAGTAGCAACAAGCGTTTTACCTTCACCGGTGGCCATCTCGGCAATTTTTCCCTGGTGAAGAACCACTCCCCCGAAAAGCTGTACATCGTAGTGCACCATATCCCAGACGATTTCAGTTCCGCCTGCCTGCCACGAATTGTAATAAATGGCTTTTTCTCCTTTTATCTCAACAAAATCTTTTACAGCAGCCAGTTCCCGATCGAAATCAGTGGCGGTAACTTCAATGGTTTCATTTTCTTTGAATCGCCGGGCTGTATCTTTCACAATAGCAAAAGCTTCGGGAAGGATATCATCGAGAACGCCATTGAGTTTTTCGGTAATTTCGTCTTCTATCTTGTCAACTTCATCGTAGATTGCCTCTCGCTCATCAATGGAAAGCTTTTCCGTTTCGGCCCGTTGTTTCAGTTCATCAATTTTGGTCTGCTCCGACTTAACAGCTTCCTGTATGGTTGCTTTAAGTTTAAGTGTACGAGCACGGAGTTCATCATTCGAAAGTTCCTCCAACTCGGGAGTAACTGCTTTTATCTGTTCCACAACCGGGAGTATTTCTTTCTGGTCCCGTTCATATTTGCTGCCGAACAGTTTTGTCATTATCTGGTTAAATGCAGACATATATTATTAATAATTATTTTTTTAAAACAAAAAAATTGAATCAAACTTCCAGTGAAATGCAGAATTTATGCCATTTATAAATGCCACAAATCCGATAACGGAAGCATCAGGAAAGAATAATCAGGCCAAACGGGGTCCTGCCCGAATTTCGCGAGAGAGATAAAACCCGGCATTAAGGTAATCCTGCTCTGGTGATAAGTAGTTTTTATCCGTGAAACCTGTCAAAAACAACCCCGATCCGAAACGTTCGGGAAGACTAAACAATACCGGATCAGGTAAAATCTCAGGTAAAACTGATATTTCTGACAATGCAGAAATGCTGATGGTAGAAAACCCGTCAAATGATTTATTGCATTCTCCGGGCAAAACAGACGGAGTGGAAACCTTTACAAAATAATGCTTCCCGCTTCCCTCTTTGATGGCTTTGAACATCTCTTCGGCCGAAATCTTTTTCTCCGGCCTCCGGGACCAGTCTTCATGAGACTGATAAGTACCCACGGCCACGTAAACCGTAAGCGTTACTCCCAGCAGGGTCAAACATCCTATTTCCGAATAGTTTCGCACAATAAGATTTTTCTCTGTTTTGGAGCGTAAAGATGTTAATTTTTTTACAATTACCGGGGGTATTCAGCGAATTTTAACATTGAGGGGTTGAATTGAACCACATAGGGTTTGAACCATATCGGGCATATCAGGGAGTTAGGAAGAGTGGGCAGGTTTTAAGGCAGAAGGCAGAAGGCAGAAGTTGGTGGAATTTACACGAACCACGGAGCGGTGACAGAGTGGTAGAAAAAATCAATTCATACAGCAAACAGCTGCGGAGCGGTGACAGATGAAATACCATCCATCATCTCTGCCGCAGCTCCGCAGCTCGTGAGTTGATTTTGTTCACTATTTTACTACCGGTCTTTCGCCGCTCTGCGGCTATACTCAACGCCCCATGCTCTCAGCTTCATGCCCCCTGCACCTTGTACCCTGCACCTTGCACCTCTCCACAGCCCTCCGGGCCTCCTCAAAACTCTTGGTTTCCATTAATTCCTTTCGCAATTCGGCAGCCCCGTGAAAACCGGAAACGTAGATTTTAAAAAAGCGTTTCAGGATGGGAAACGGACGAGAATTGCCCCAGGCTGCTTCATAAAGTTGAAGATGTTTCAGGAGAGTATTAAGTCTTTTCCCGATATCAAGGTCTGACAAAGAGGTCTCAAACATCCAGGGATTTTCAAAAAATGCCGCGGCCAATCATAACACCATCGGTTTTGTAAAGGTAGCAACGCTCCTGAATATCTTCAAGTGAGAAAACATCTCCGTTGCCAATAATCGGAACATCAGGGGCTACCTCATCGCGTATAGCCGACGCTTTGGCGATCTCATCCCAGTCGGCCTCTCCTTTCGACATCTGCTTTTGAATTCTGCCGTGAAGGATTATCCCATCCAAAGGCTGACGGAGCAAAAAATTCATCCAGCGTTCGGTATCCACTTTCTTAAATCCGATTCGGGTTTTCACGCTGACGGGCAAAGAGGTTGCTTCACGTGCGGCTTTGATAATTTCGGAAGCAAGCGGTTCATGGTCAATCAGTGCTGAGCAACTGCCATGTGAAACCACATTACGAACAGGGCAGCCCATATTAATATCGATGCCGTCAAAATCGTAGTTCTCGTCGAGAAATCTCACAGCCTCGAAATACTTATCCGGATTGTTGCCCCAGATTTGGGCCACTATCTTCACCCCTTTATCTTTCAGCAGTTGTCGTTCCGTGTCCGACACTACCAAACGCCGGGCCACATTATCGCGTCCCCGGGGATGACATAATCCGTCGGTAGAAGTGAACTCAGTGAATACCACATCCAGATTCCCCGGCCGGGTATTGTGCAGCACCAGTTCGCGGAAGGCTGTATCTGTAACATCTTCCATGGGTGCGAGCATCACTATGGGCCTTTTGGTTGTTCTCCAGAAGTTGTTTTCCTTTCCTGACATATGAGCTGATGAGCTGATGAGCTGATGAACTGATGAGCTGATGAACTGATGAGCTGATGAGCTGATGAGCTGATGAACTGATGAGCTGATAATTCAATACCCTTTGCTAACCTGGAGCTAATGAAGCAATGCATCCTTATCCTTATCCTTAACCTTATCCTTTTCCTTTTCCTGACGATGGGATAAACTACCCGTTTGAAGCGTGAACTCCTGATAACATTCGTCACTGCAACAACCAGAATACTTCTCAGCACACTCATCGCATTGAATAACGAGCTTGTGACAAGGATCATAAGCGCAGTTGACGTGAGTATCGCAAGATTTTCCACACTGATGACAACGGCTGATGATATCTTCGGTAACCCTTTCACCCAGTCGTTCATCAAAAACAAAGTTCTTACCGATGAATTTGGATGGTAATCCCGCTGCCCGTATTTCGTGGGTATAAGCAATGACTCCCCCGTGAAGTTGATTAACATCTGAGAATCCGTGATGTCTAAGCCATGCGCTGGCTTTTTCACAACGAACTCCACCCGTGCAATACAAAAGTATTTTTCTCTCTTTTTTGTCTTTAAGTTGATCTGCAACCAGTTCAACTTCTTCTCTAAAAGTGCGAACATCGGGACAAATTGCATTTCTGAAATGCCCTACCTCGCTCTCATAGTTATTCCGCATGTCGACAACCACCACATTATCATTTTCCGCTAAATGATGGAACTCCAGAGGTGACAAACGGGTTCCAACATTGGTTACATCAAAAACTTCATCGTCCAGTCCGTCGGCTACAATTTTGGGTCTGACTTTTATAACCAGCTTAAGAAACGATTTGCCATCGTCTTCCACTGCCCATTTTACAGGAATTCCGGAAAGTTCAGGAACCGACTCCAGGTGATCAAGAAGTGCATCGGCATTGTGCTCCGGAATGCTCATTTGAGCATTAATTCCTTCCCGGGCTACATAAACACGCCCGTAGCAGCGCAAACGATCCCATGCCAGATATAATCGGTCACGCATCTCCTGTGGATCGGGGATTACAACATAACGATAAAATGACAGTGTTTTGCGTTTAAACTTTTCGGAACGAAGACGGGCCTCCAGTTCAGACCTGCTCAAGCGATTATGAAGCAGCATTTTTTCTTTTTTTGCAATACAACAAGTTGGATTATTGTGTTGCAAAAATACTAAAAGAAATAATTTCGGACAAAATCATCTTTTTAAAACAATGATTTTTTGTAAGGCGTTCTGTCCGTTTTCTAAATAAATGAAAGCGAAGTAATAACCAGGGAAGAAATCAGTCATATTTAAATCGCCCTGGCGGGCAGAAAAAGATTCTTGCAGTAAAACACGTCCGGAGATATCCAATATCTCCACTCTTTTTACAGGATTTTCAGAGACAAAAAAAAGGAAATCATGCACCGGATTTGGAAAAACACTGATACCGGCCTCTTTGGGAGAATTAACAGCAAGATTAATTGACACCTTTTCCAGCTTCACTTGCTCCAGTTCAATATATCCGTTGACAAGCCCCAAATCCATAACAATTCTGCTGTTAGCATCGGATGGTTCTGACATAGTAAAAGAAAAGGAGCTCCATGCCGGGCTTTCATTCAGATTCAACTGAAAAGTCCCGCTGTAAGAATTCCAGGGTGATGAAGCCTTCCCTGTATAGACCGGAATACTTAATGAAGAACCCGCACTTGCAAGAATTGAGAGCCGGTACATCTCTCCTTTCTTTAGATTTATTCCGTTTCGAACCATTTGTGCATGCCATGCTTCAGTTCCGGTTGTTTCTATCTCGGCCACCAACTTCTGATTCTCATGAACCATGTTGCCGGCTGCCCCCTCCTGGACATAGAAATTCCATCCATCCGCATCTTCCGAAAAATCGGCTTCATAGACAACGTAATACTGTACCGGAGTTGGTTCAGGCATCGGATTGTTCAGCAAGGCATCCACCAAGGGTTGATAGAATTCTTCAGTATCCGGGTTATATATGCCAAACCCGGCGCTAAACTCCCAATAGGCCCAACTAAATCCCTGTTGCTCAAACCACCGGGCCAGAAAGTTGGTCCAACGGACTCGCGATTCCATATCGGCTTCACTGTAAGCACCAAATTCGCCAATATGTACCGGAATATTATTGGTTTCCGAAAAATTGAGCAATGCTTGAAATTCATTTTTAACAGTTTCCCTTTCAGCCTCAGTATCAAGCCATTGGGTTCCCAGCCAGTTCCCGGATTCTTCGCCAGCCCAATCGGCCCCCTGGTGAGTAAACTGAAAAGGGTTGTAATAATGTACCGTCAGTATGATGTTTTCGTCATCAGGCAGTTGTATATATGGTAAGCCTCCCAGGCCACCATAATTGGCAGTTCCCATCAATACCACCCGGTCGGGATTGGTTTCACGAATCACCTCAAGCGCATCGGCAAAAAAGGAATTCCATAATTGCGGTGTCAAATCCCCATGAGGCTCGTTCAAGACCTCGAACAGCAACTCTGCAGGATAATCCTTGAAATGTTTGGCAATTTGAGACCACTGGGAAAGAAATCGTTCTTTTTGTCCTTCAGGATCGGAATACAAAGCTTCGTGATGGTGCATATTAATAATGATCATCAGCCCCTCTTCGAGTGCTTTGTCAACTACAGTTTTTATCCTATCCAAAAAGTCGGCAGAAATGGTATAAGGAGCTTCTGACATGCTGCGGTCACGGGGTTCCCACCGGATAGGCAGCCTCACATGATCGAACCCCAAATCGGCCATGATTCCGAAATATTCAGGCTTCCACGGATTTCCCCAGGCATCTTCGGCAGGCGCCTCAAAAGTGTTCCCCATGTTTATCCCGCGTCCCAGACGTTGATTTATTTCATACGCGGCCTGGTACTCCTGTGCAGTAAGTGATAGAAAGGTGCCCATCATAAACACCATTAGAATTAATCGTGACATAGGCTGATACAGTTAGTGTCGTGTCAGGCATAAAATATCGCATCAGGCATCACTGATTTTCGTTTTTTCTTCATGATAAAAAGCTTACGTAGCTGTGGCTATGCGCGCTTTTTTTTATTTTGAAAAAAGCAAAAATCAGTTTCAACTTATACGACATTTTATACATGACACGACATTAGTTTTTAATATTGCGTCCACTCAAAAAACCTCTTTCAGGCATGAACACACATTATAAAATTAAAAATAAGCTGGTAATAAATGAACAATTATCCATCCAATAGTCAGTTAAAAAAAGCCTAAACGCAGAAACGCAATGACGCAAAGTTTTTATTATGAAAGAGTTGATGTTCGTTCTGTTGATTATGTAAACAATTGAAAGAATGAGGGAATGAGAGAATGAGGGAATGAGAGAATTACTCTCCCATCACTTTTCTCCATTATCAGGAACCATGCTCTCTGCCCCATGCTCCATGCCCCATGCCCCATGCTCTCTGCTCCATGCTCTCTGCCCTGATCTTGAAACCCGCTACTTTCTGCAATCGATCTTAAAAATGAAATAAACGGAAAGCAAAGCAAAAAAGACGAATACACCCACAAAGCTCTGAAACCCCAGGTGATCAATCAGCCACCCTCCCATCAAGGGAAAAAGTACAGGCAAAATATTGCCTGCTCCGGATATTCCGGCATACAGGGCGCGGTTTTCCTTTCCGGATACTTCAAGCAATACCCCGTTCATTGTGATGTTATATAAGGAAAAAACAATGCCGCCTACCAGAAATACATAATGCAAAACGGTTACTGACCGGGCGCTTAACGTTATCACGGCCATAAGAACAGAAAGCAAAACATTTCCATACAAAAGGTAATTGTACCTTACCTTCTTTGCACCAAGGGCTATCAACAAACTAACAATGACAATCCCCACTACTTTATAAATGAGAAAATTTCCGGTGTCGGCACCCCCTGCATCCAGAAAGTCTTTCCCATACAACACAACAAACGGAAGAAAAGACACAGTAATTCCCTGGCTGTTAATGAATCCCAGAAAGTGCGGTAAACGTTTGTTCTCCCTCATCTCTTTTCGCATTATCCTGAAAAAGCCACGCGTATCTTTAATGGACAATTTTGAAGCAACTTCTTCCTTCAGACTCCAGAATCCAAGAGAAGCCAACAAAAGAAAGAATCCGCCGGAAAGAAACATATATGCATAGTTGACAGGATAACTCTCGTAAGCGAGCACTTTTTTGGCCAGCCATGCCGATACCAGAACAATAACACCGGAAAGTACCTGCCGGGTCGAAAAAAAAGTTTTACGTTTCTCTTCCAGCAACGACTTTCCAATGATGTCCATATAGCTGACATTGGCAAATGCACCTCCCAGTCCGAAAACTGATATAAAGAAAAATATGGCCAACAAAACCAATGAAGCATCTCTGGCCTGCATAAAAAAGACAATTCCACCAAGTGCAAGAATAGAAATGATTCGGGAGTTAATTCCCAGCAAAAGGAATTTTTTCTTATACGGTTTATTGCTGATATAAGGGGCGAAAAATAGCTGGGCAAAACGATTCCCTCCCAAAAGTATGGCCGTCATGATCCCCACATGAAATGAATTGCCGCCCGACTCGATAAGCATAGCGGGCAAAACCGTATCCACATCCATGAAATTCTTGGCAAAAGCCAGCAACGATGCATGCCACAAAAAGGCATAAAAATTGTGTTGCGATGCCTGAAAAGATATTTTTACTTTGCTGTCTCGGGCCATTTGTCTCTTAACATTCATTGAGGTTTTGCATTAAGCAACAATCTGCGAAGATAAGAGTTCTTTAACTTTTTCATGAAGCAACCTTTTATCATTAATTACTTCTATCATTTAAATAATCAGGAAATATCAACGCCCGAAATTTATACCGGATTAGGGATGTCAGGTTGTTAGGGCTGTTAGGGCTGTTAGGGTTGTTAGGGCTGTTAGGTTGTTAGAGATATGAAGTATAAAAAACAAATATAAACTCACAAAAATTTTCACAATATGTGTGTCTGTTCAGAAAGTACCAGTTGCAAGGCTTGCGAAACCGCCAAAAACGGAGTTTACTTTTCGTAAATGAGTATTTTGGCGACAAGCGTAACACAGCAAATGGTACTTTATGGGCAGACACTATTTAGTCTCAAACAATTGATTTGCAATTTATTGGAAGAACAGAACAACGTATTGATTTATTTGAAATAAACAGTTAAACATTCAAATACAAGGTATTTATGAAAAGCAAAACGATTCTTATTTTATCCGTTTCACTCATTCTTGTTTTATCGGGATGTTCTCCAAGAACCACAGGTGCCGTTAGTTCGCAAAAAAACACAAACTTCCCTGCAGGCATTTATTCAGGTACCCTTCCTTGCCTGGATTGTCCGGGAATAGAAACCACAATTGTCATCAACAGCGATGGAACATATCATTTGTCGCGCTCCTATATCGACAAAAGAATTGCCCCCATCGAGGAAAGTGGAAACATTCACAAAACGGGAAAGAATGGAAAATACCTTTTGGAAAGCAACAATTACAACAAAACTTATATCCTCATTCGAAAAGAGGGATTAATGTTGCTTGATCAGAACGGGAATAAAATAGAATCACAATCGAATGATCAATACATTCTCCGTCGAAAGCAAAATACAGAAAAACAAAATCAAAGCATTCAAGGGCCGTTAACTGGGCGGAGATGGCAATTAGAGAAGCTGATTATGCTCCCTAAAGAAAAAGTTAATACTATCGCAAAAGAAAACATCATTCTGGAATTTTCTTCCCAAGAAAAGAAAATTACGGGGTTTGCCGGATGCAACAATTTTTTCGGGAGATATGAAATCCATGAAGAAGGGAAGATCACGTTTTCACAACTTAGTGCAACCAAAAAGTATTGCAGTGAAACAATGCATATAGAAACAGTATTAATGGATGTGCTAAACAGCTGCAAACACTACTCACTCAGCCGGGACACCCTTGTTTTATTGAACCAAAACAAAGAACAACTCGGGGTTTTCACAATTCAACAATAACACGATTTACCAGAAGTCAGGAGCTACGTATAAGAGGCAAAACAGAAAGGTCTGATGGAACTTGCCCCGAATAATCGGGACTCGTTTCTTTTACGCTTTATCCTACAATAATGCCTCGAGGTTAATTATGCGGACATTCCTGCCCCGGGCTTCAATAATTCCCTGGTGATGAAGCTCACGTAAAGCGCGGCTCAATGATGGGCGTGCCACTCCGAACAGTTCGGCCAGTTCTTCATGAGATTTGTTTAAAACGACCTGTCCGTTATTATTTTGAAGACTGTCAAGCTCCATCAGGTAATGGGCTATTTTACCTTTGAGTGTTTTAAATGAAAGAAAGCGGAGTTTTCCGGAAATAAATTGAGCCCGGTTCGATACTGCATTCAAAAAATTAGTCAGAAACGTCTCGCTGGACTGCATGAGGGTAACAACCGAATTTCTGGGTAAAACAATCAATTCAGTATATTCCGTAGCACTAATGGTGACCGGGAAACGGTTATTTTTACCAAAAAGAAAAGCAACGGCAAGAGGGCGTGGCGGCGGGATATCTTCAATTTTTAGTACCCTGCCTGAATAATCTATCATTTCGCCTTTAACATTTCCTGTAAACACGATTTGCAAGGAGCGGCATTCTTCACCTCCCGAAGCAATAATCTCTCCTTTTGCATAGCTTCGAACCTGGTAAACAATCCTGGAAAACAGCTTTTTTATCTCATCTTCCTTTATACCTGCAAATAAAGGTGACTTCGTAAGTAGCTGATACATAAAGTAAAAATCTTATTATCCTCAAAATCTCGCTAAAACTCCCTTTACATTTATCTAATTAGTGCATATCCATAAAGCAGGAAAAGATTCCTACTTATCATGTGTCTGTTCAGAAAGTGTCATTTACAAGGCTTGCGAAGTCCGAAAACAGGGAGTTTACTCATCGTAAACGAGTAATTTTCGGACGAGCGTAACACAGTAAATGGCACTTTATGGACAGACACTAATTCGTGCGTGCTTACAGAGGCTGCTGAAAAAGTCAGAAGCCTGTTTCAATTTTTTTTTACAACCGGTTATATAAAGACCGGCAAATCGCTTTTCATCAGTATAAAATTAGTCTAAGTTATTGGTCTGATGGAACTCGCATGATTGGGGTTTATACATGTTCTCTTGTGACAAACCTTGTCATG
>NZ_AHZV01000072.1 GCF_000250735.1 Anaerophaga thermohalophila str. Valhall | reverse complement strand
AGCAGTGAAAATTTATTGAAGATGTTGATAAAGTATTGTTTAACCTGAAAAGGGGAAATATTGAGTTTAAAGAGAGTAACTACAAAAATATCCGTGAATGTGTTGTTTGCAAACAAATTTCTCTTTATTACAGATATACTGATAAGGACAAAATAGAATTACTGCGCTTCTGGAATAATTATCAGGATAACAGTGATATGAAATTTTCAAACTCCTTCACCACAAAATAATATTCTATTCTTTGTATTTCTGCTTCTTTTTCCTGATCGAGGGATATATAATTCAGCTTACCTGACTACGAAACAAAACCGGTCAAAAAATATATTGAAAAGGGATGGTGGTTTCCTTTAATTCGTTACATTTGGTTGTAACAAAATTTGTAAAAGAAAAACTGTAAAAATGAAGAAAATAGAACTTGGAAAAGGGCTTGACAACTTGTATTTTGGTATGAGTCGCGATGAATTTAAAGAGATCATGGGCGAGCCCGATGAGGTAGAGTCCATTGAAAATGAGGATTTACCGGAAGATTTGTCTGAAGCATGGCATTATGACGATATGGAGTTATCTGCTTCATTTGATAAAATGGAAGATTGGCGATTAACATCTTTGGCTGTAAGTTCTGATAACTTCTCCTTCGAGGGCATTGACCTGATCGGGCTCAGTCAGCAGGAAGTTATGGAACAGATTGAGATGATGGGACTTGGCGATATTTCCATTGAAGAGTTGTCTGACAATGAAGAAAACAGTCAGCAAATAGCCACCATTCTTGATGTGAGCCTTAATCTTTGGTTTGATAACGGGATATTAACCGAAATTCAATGGGGCCCTTTCTGGGATGAGGAAGAAGAAGAATTAATATGGCCCGAAGTGGAATAAAAAAAATGTAGTTAATTCTACATTTTTTTTTGCCGGAATGTTTGTGATTTAAAACCTTTATATATTTTTACCCTGTAATTTTATTATTTATTAAAATCATGGAAAAGAGTATTTTGAAAGTTGATCCTGTAGCATTTCGGTATGAAGATCCCGACTTTGATGAAGACGATTTCAGTGAAGAAGATGATTATGAATGGGATGAAAACGACCTTGACGAAGATTTCGATGAGGAGTATGATGACGATGATCTCGATGAGGACTTTGATGAAGATCTTGATGACGAAGATTTTGATGATGATTTGGATGGAGAAGATTTAGAAGAGTACGACGATGATGAATTTTAGTACATCCGGGACAGACAAGTAACTTCTGGTTACTTTCTACAATCAGTAGTTCCCATCCGGCATGGCGGATTTATAATTAGTGTCTGTCCATAAAGTGACATTTACTGTGTTATGCTCGTCCGAAAATTACTCATTTACGATGAGTAAATTCCGTATTTTCGGACTTCACAAGCCTTGTAAATGACACTTTCTGAACAGACACACATATTGTAAAAAATTTTGCGAGTTTATAGACTTGCACTAATTAAAGCGGAGAAGCCGAAGCCACTCCGCTATATTTTTGTTTGTTTTTTTAGTGAGGGGTTCACTTTTAAGTGAAGCACCCTCACGTGATAAAAAATTTTTTACTCCACACGCTCCAGTTTTCTTTGTATTTTTCTGATGGCAGCTTCAATAGGCTGTTCAGGTTCAATGACATTGTAATCGCCCCAGAAATCAGGATTGGAAAAGCCCGATACTTCATCTTCAAGAATGGCATTCATCTTCAGTCGATCAGAACCCCGGAAAGGTTTATCTTCGGTATATTCCCAGTCGGTAACAGCCATTTCAAGTGTTGTATGATAGTTGGTGTTAAATAATTTACGTCTCCATTTTACTTTGAATGAAGCCTGTCCCCGACTATATCCGAAATACCATTTTCCGTTTTCGTCTTCACGATAGTTGACGATGTATGATGCTTCGGTTGGATAAACACGTGCTCCCAGAGGTTTTTTCCTGATAAACATTCGTGCTACTTCATCTCTGTCTTCTGTATTCATGTTGAATATGGCTCGCGTGACAGCCAGGTTCTCCGTGTCAATATAAAGTTTCCCGTAGAAAAGAGGTATATTGACGTGCGGTTTCTGCTCAAAGCTGAGGACATAGATGGTACGATCTTCTATGCGTGTAATATTACTTATCTTGAAGTTGTAATAATCGATCATTTCATTGTCGAACAGCAGATAAGGGTCTTTCATCATATCCAGCATGGTTGCCGTGTAAGGTCCGCCCTGAAGTTTAAAGGCCAGCGTATCAAGCTTGTCATAGTCCGTACTTTTCCGGCCAATATGAAGTCTGACCCGGTCTTCCCGCGGATCCTCGTAAGAATGTTTATATACTTCCACAACTGCCTCGGACAAAGAAACGTAAGACCAGCCCTTTTTTATTGTTTCGCGATAAAACGCAGTCATTTTTACCGGCTGACTGAGGTAGTTTTCGTCGCGACGATTCAATACGGCTTTGATCAAAAGATTCGGATCGGACGGGAAAACAGAAACTTCAATGAGTGGAACAGTAATCATTTTAAGCCTTACAGTATTACGTCCCTTCCGAAATTCAGAGAAAGGAATATATTTTTTTTCATACCCGATGAAAGAAAAGCGGATGTTTTTATCGGTCATGTTTTTTGGTACCTTCAGTGAAAAGTTACCACTTGAGTTACTGACCGTGGCAACATTGCTTCCTTCTATGGCTACTGTTGCAAAAGCAAGTGGGTCACCGTTGTCTTCATCTTCAACTGTTCCCCGAATCAATACGTAATTGAGAGTATCAAACTGTTGCTCATCTTCCCCGGAGGTGAAAGCCTGAGCATCAGGTGTAATGGTTATTATGGCGGCGATAATGGCCAGCAGCGTAATAACACTTTTTCTGTGGTTAATCATCAGAGTTTTCATGGCATCTTTCTTTTTATCCGTATAAATTTTGGTTAAAAGGTTCTCGAATAGTTTCCGAATAATCGGGACGGGCAGGGGCAAGTTGTTGCAAATCTTGCTATGCTCTTTTCGTTGAACCTGTTTGTTTTGGATGTTATTTTTTCGTTGTTAACAGCGATTTTGTTTGTTCCATCCTTTTCAATATAAAGACACCATGAGTGCGAAAAACCCTTATTCTGTTTGCATTATTTTCAATGCACTGTTGAACTTTTTCAACAGGCTGCCAAACAATTGTTTATGGTTGATTTTTGTTTTCTAAAATGCAGTATATCAAATTTATATAGACGATCTAACCTCTAACCTGCTTTATTCATAAGTTTTCGTCATGAGATGTTCAAATATCAAAAAACGCAAGCAACCACAGAC
>NZ_AHZV01000073.1 GCF_000250735.1 Anaerophaga thermohalophila str. Valhall | reverse complement strand
AATATGTGTGTCTGTTCAGAAAGTGCCGGTTGCAAGGCTTGCGAAGCCGCCAAAAACGGAGTTTACTACTCGTAAATGAGTATTTTGGCGGCGAGCGTAACACAGCAAATGGTACTTTATGAACAGACACTAATAAAATAACCGACCTGAATATGAGAAACAAGCAAAGAGAAAAAAAGAATCGAACCTCGTGGTGGGATAAAGCGAATCAGACACTTACGGAAAAGCATTCGATACTGGCTGCAACAGCCGTCATCATATATTTGTTTTTCAGTTTTTTCACCTTTAGCCTTCGAATCAGCGAAGGTGGCGACGACAGCACTTACATCATTCGTGCAATTTCGTTTTTAGAAGAAGGAAAATTTCCACAATTTCAGGGGCCCCTTTATCCGCTTATACTTTCGTTGTTTATTGCCGTATTCGGAACCCATATCTTTTTATTAAAACTGAGCTCATGGATTTTTCTGTCACTTTCGATTTTTCTGTTAGGAAAAGCCATATTCAACAAAGTATCTGCAATTACATTTTGGGGTATTATTCTGGCACTGGTTGCGAACCATCATTTCCTCTACTTCGGGAGCCAAACGTACTCAGAGGCCTTCTTCATGGCACTTCAGAGTTTCTTCTTTCTTTATCTTTTCAGCACAACACAAAAGCATGAAAATCAACCCATACCTATTCCTTATGTATTAGCAATTTCGGTTTTACTGCTGACATTATATCTCACCCGTACGCTTGCAATAGTAGCTGTTCCGGCAGTTGTTCTTTTCTTTTTCATCAGGGGTCAAAAAAAGGCAGCATGGCTGACAATATTGTTCTTCCCGGTATTGTTAGGGGCTTTTATCGTGTTAAAGACAATAATTGCGGACAGTAGCATAGGCGGAGATTCTCAGCTTCAGTCTTTGTTAATGGAACATCCGTACGATGCTTCTCAGGGACGCGAAACATTTGGCGGTTTTTTCGAACGCTTTGCTCAGAACTCCAGCATATATCTGTCCAAACATTTAGCTATCCTGACAGGCTTTAAAGATGCCATGTCGTTGTCGAAGCAACCTGTTGTCGCAATATTGCTCTATGCGTGGTTCATAACAGGGATGATTCGTTTCTACAGAAAAAACCCTTACCTCTTCTTCATTGGTATATATTTAATATTTATGTTGGGCACCACATTTTTTGCCCTGCATCCAATTTGGGACCAGGCCCGGCTGATTATCCCTTTTTATTCGTTAATGATAATATTTCTTATTGAAACGATCGTTTCTTACACTTCAAAAAGCAAAACAGCCTGGAAACAAAAAATTCCGGCGGTGCTTCTGGCTTTTACGGTACTGCTCTCAACGGCACAAACAGTAAAACAAACCGATTTTCAGGCGACATTTAAGAACATTTCGGGTGACCGGTATTACGGCTACACGCCCGACTGGCAGAACTACCTGAAAATGGTAGAATTTGCATCACATAATCTGCCGGAGTCTTACATTGCCTGCAGAAAACCAAATATTGCCCGTTTAACCGCCGGAGGAAAGGAATTTTATGGCATCTACAGGTTCGATTCCGAAAATGCGGATACGCTTATTACTCAATTATACGACCGGGGAGTAACACACATTATTGTAGCCTCCCTCCGGAAAAATCCAAGAATGAGAACCGGCCAGGTGATAAACACCATTCATCGTTACATGAAACACATTGCTGACAAATATCCGGGAACTTTCATCCTCAGAAAACAAATCGGAGAAACCGAACCCGCCTGGTTGTTTGAAGTGAATTACAACATCTGGCAAAAAAATAAAGAAGAATAAAAAATGGAGCATATCCTCACCTATTACAATAACGCTGCAAAAACCTGGTCGCGTTACAGAAAACGAAAATCATATTACTGGGATAGTATTACCAGGCATTGCAATTACTTTATACCAGCCGATCACAAAGTACTCGAAATAGGTTGTGCCACAGGTGAAATGCTGGCGAAACTGGATGCGGACAATAAAACAGGGATTGACTTCAGCCCTGAAATGGTCCGGCATGCACGTGAAAAATACCCTGAAATCCGGTTTGAAGTTATGCAGGCCGAAAATCTCAAACTGCAAGAAAAGTTCGATACCATTATCATGTCTAACCTGGTAGGCGTTTTACCCGATGTAGAAAAAGCTTTCACAGAGCTGAACAAAGTGACGCACTCCGGTAGCCGGGTTATTGTGACCTATTACAACCGATTGTGGGAACCTATGCTGAAACTGGCCGAATGGCTTCGCATCAAACGGCCTTCACCATTGCAGAACTGGTTGTCTACCAACGACCTGAAAAATCTTCTCTATCTCTCAGGATTCGAAACTTACCGGGTCAACAAGAATATGATGATCCCGTTTAAAGTTCCGCTCATTTCATGGTTTTTTAACAGAATTGTTTCACGACTTCCACTGCTCAGGCATCTAAGCCTCAACAATTACATCTTTGCAAGACCGGTACCTGTTCCCGGTAAAACCGATAATCAATTCTCCACATCAATAGTTATTCCGGCAAGAAATGAATCGGGAAACATCGAAAATGCAGTTAAACGCATTCCGGAGTTCGGACGTCATATAGAAATTCTTTTTGTTGAAGGCAATTCCTCCGACGACACATGGGAGGTTATCAACAAAGTTAAAGAAGAATACAGTTCTGTACGCGACATTAAAGCCATACGCCAGCCCGGCAAAGGAAAAGGAGATGCCGTACGCGAAGGCTTCAAACAAGCAACGGGCGACATACTGATGATACTCGATGCCGACCTGACGGTGCCCCCGGAAGACCTTCCCCGTTTTTACAATGCCCTGGCAAGCCGTAAAGGAGAGTTTATTAATGGCGTGAGACTGGTTTATCCAATGGAGAAGAATGCCATGCGACCACTCAATACCATCGGTAATTATTTTTTCTAGCCTTTTATTTTCGTGGCTTCTCGATCAACCGGTAAAAGATACCCTGTGCGGCACTAAAGTCATGTTTCGCTCAGATTACATGAGGCTGGCCCGAAACCGCCCTTTCTTCGGTGAATTTGACCCGTTCGGAGATTTCGACTTGTTGTTTGGCGCTTACAAGCTTAATCTCAAGATTATAGACCTTCCGGTAAAGTATCGCGAACGAACCTATGGAAGCACTAATATCAGCCGCTTTTCCCACGGATTCATCCTGTTGAAAATGGCGGCTTTCGCGGCAGCAAAAATCAAATTCTGGTGAAAAGGAAAACTTAAAACACTCCCATTGTCCGAAATATACGCCCATATATTGGTGGTTTGACTTATTTTTTGAATTTTTACAACGTCAATAAAAAACAGAAAAACGCAGGCATGCAAAAAACAGCAATTTTCCCCGGTTCGTTCGATCCCTTCACGGTGGGTCATGAAAATATTGTTCGCAGGGGGCTTAACTTGTTTGACAAAATTTTTATCGCCATAGGGTTCAATGCAAACAAGAAAGACTTTTTCCCGGTTTCTCAGCGAATAGAATGGATAAATTCGGTTTTTGCCGGCGAAAACCGAATTGAAGTCGTTTCATACGATGGTCTAACCGTTGATTTTGCAAAAGAGCTGGGTTGTAATTTTATACTCAGAGGTATCAGAACTGCAGCCGACTTCGAGTACGAGCGTGCCATTGCCCAGGTAAACAAAGCAATGTCGGGCATCGACACAGTTTTTCTGCTCACCTCGCCCGAGCACACGCCTGTAAACTCCTCTATCGTTCGCGATATTCTTAAACATGGCGGTGATGCTTCAAGATTTATTCCTGATAAAATAAAAATACAGGTAGCGAGAGTCAGCCGGGAACAATAATCTGGCATGATTCGTGCAAATTAAAACGCCCGGATAATGGAATCCTGAAAATGTTAGGTTAGAATGTATAGAAAGCTACTCTTCAGCTTCATTGCTTTAACTTTGGTGACATCGGCAATCAACGCCCAAAACCGGAGTGTCAGGATATATGGTTCTGCACCGGAGTACAAGGATTATGCAATTGTTTTCAGGCACTTTCAGAATTTCATAAATCACCAGCAAGAAGAACTTTTTACCATAGAAGTGGATGACAATGGTGCTTTTGAATTTTCATTTCCTCTTGAAGAAACGACATACGCTTTTGCCGATATTGGCCGATTCAGAGGTTTTATATATTTAACCCCGGGACAGGAGTACCACATCAAACTCCCACCATTTAAACCGCTGTCGCAGTCTCAAAAGCTAAATCCTTTTTTTAAACACGAGCAAGTTGTCATCGGAATACTAAATGAAGATTCAAACGGCCTGAATGCAAAAATCCGGGATTTCGATCAGGCTTTCAACAGAAAATTAAACAAATACGCAGTTAAGCTCCTCACTACCAAAAATAAATCTTTAGCTCAGGGTGTCATCGACTCTCTCGAAACTGATTTTCCTTCAGACAATGATTTTTTCAGGGAACACAAACATTTTCGCTATGCAAGACTTGCCATGCTTGCCAGCAGAAACAAAGAACAGGATGTCATAAAAAAATATTTTTCAGACAAACCGGTACAGTTCAACATGCCGGCATACTGGACAACCTTTAAAGAAGTTTTCAACGGTTATTGTCATACCTTCTTTAGTGAACACCATTTTCAACGCGCCTTAAGTTACCGTTCCGTCAGGGATTCTATAAGATCGCGCGATTTATTTCACCGGCCCGACTTTAGTGAGGCTCTGGCTCTTTGGATCATCTACGAAGGTTATCATGAGAAAATACTCTCTCAGAAAGTTGCCCTTCACCTTCTGAAGCAATGCGCAGATAATTCCGGACAAAAACGTATCTCCAAAACAGCTGCCGCATTGCACGACCGGATAGGCATATTGATGGAAGGGAAAGATGCTCCCGGGTTCACCCTGCCTGATTTTTCGGGCCAGGAAAAAACGTTGAAAGATTTTGAAGGAAAATTTGTGTATCTCAATTTTCTCCACACCGAAAATTATGCATGCCGAAAAGATATGAAACTGTTGGAAAAAATTCAGGAAGATTTCCGGCAAGATTTGCATATCGTTACGGTTGTTGTCAACGAAGACTTCGATCAGGCAAAACGATTTTTAGAAGCAAACAAAAATACATTAAACTGGCATTTTTTATATTTTGCCATGCAGGGAAACCTAATCAACAACTACAATGTTCAGGCAGTTCCCTTATACTATCTTATTGATCCCCACGGTAAACTGGTCATGGTACCTGCTCCTGCTCCCGGGGAAAACTTTCAGGATGCCTTCATTGATCAATTTAAAAAATTCCGGCGGGAACTCCTGCGAAAAAATAGTCAGTAGCCGTTAGTAACCGACAGGCAGAAGGTTAGAAGGCAGAAGGCAGAAGGGAGAAGTTAGAAACCCGGAACCCTGATTGAGGTTGAGGATCAGGTTGAGATTGCACCACATAAGAACACAGTAGAGCACAAAGGTTGCACCACGGATGACACAGATTCTTTGCAAGCAAAGCGGCAGAGCCGAGCGTACACAGATTTTTCAATGATCAAAAGATGATTAGATTTTTAGATATAAGTAATCGACAGGCAGAAGTTTGCCAGGCAGAAGGGAAAAGTAAACTCCGTTTTTGACAGCTTTGCAAGCCTTGCAATCGGCACTTTCTGAACAGACGCGTGATAACTAAGAAACTTTCTCTACTATACAAACAGTTACTACTTATATTATCAAGTTTTATTTAACAGAACCATGGTTTTGAAATTTTTGACTAAGGTATTACTTTTTGAATTTTGCGCAAGTTTTTGTTCGGATTTTCTAAACTATCTATAAAAAATTTAAATTTGGGTGTTGGAAATCGAAAATATATCATGACGGAACTCGGAGCGTATTTGGCTAAAAAATCTGCCAGTAAAGCGGAGATTGCCAGGAAAACCGGTATTAGTAAATCAAGGATCAGCGAACTGACCCTCAACCCCTCTACCCAATTAAGGGTAAGAGAACTTTACCTGATTGCCCTGGCAATTGATGCCGACCCCGGTGAAGTTCTAAAAGAGATTTGCAAAGATCTGAAACTGGAACACAAGTAAAATTGAAACATGGACGGAAAGTCGCTCGACATACAACAAACGCAACTTGAAAAGCTAAAGGAGCTTTTCCCGGAAGTGATCAGCGAAGGAAAAGTAGATTGGGAAAAGCTGAAAGCTACGCTTGGAGAAGATATTACATTCAGTAACGAACGCTATGTGCTGAACTGGGCGGGAAAAAGTGATGCCTTTAAGGTATTGCAGTCGCCGACAACCGCTACGCTCACTCCGGCCAAGGATGAATCCGTGAATTTTGATGATACCGGACATATCTTCATTGAAGGTGAAAACCTTGAAGTGTTGAAAGTGCTCCAAAAGAGCTACTACGGAAAGGTGAAGATGATCTACATAGACCCGCCTTACAATACCGGCAATGACCACTTTATTTATCCCGACCGCTTTTCGGAGAGCAAAGAGGATTATCTAAAGCGGGTGGGTGAAAAAGACGAAGAAGGCTACCTGACCCGTGAAGGTATGTACCGGAAAAACAGCCGGGACAGCGGGCATTACCATTCCAACTGGCTCAGCATGATGTACCCCCGCCTGTTTCTTGCCCGGAACCTGCTGAAGGATGATGGGGTAATCTTTGTTTCCATTGATGACAATGAGGTGCACAACCTCCGGCTGTTGATGAATGAGATTTTTGGGGAGGAGAATTTTTTAGGAACAATTATCTGGAAAAAGAAGACTAATGGTAATAATATGGGAAATATACCTCCTGTTCATGATTATATTATTGCCTATGGAAAACAGGTATCGAATGAAGAAATGTTATTAGGTTTTCCTCTGAGTGATGAATATTTGAAAAAAACTTATACAAATCCAGATAATGACAAGAGAGGCCCATGGACTACTTCTGATTTATCAGCAAATCATATTGGTCCTCATTTTCCAATTACAAATCCTGAAACAGGTGAAACCTATTTTCCTCCAAAAGGGAGATATTGGGTTTTTAACGAAAAAGAAGTAGAAAAAAGAATAAAAGATGGACGTATTATATTTGGAAAAAGTGGACAAGCACGTCCTGTCCAAAAAGTCTACTTAAAAGAAAGAAAGTCATTAAGAGTTAAACCTGAATCATGGTGGGATAAACATGGTTTAAACGAAGATGGCACTAAGGAAATGGCGGATTTGTTTTCTCCCAAAATATTTGTTCATTCTAAGCCCTCCATACTTGTTAAAAATATTGTAAATATCTCAACAAAAGACGAGGATATAATTCTAGATTTTTTTTCAGGTTCAGGTACGACTGGACACGCAACAATTGAGCTTAACAAAGAAGATGGCGGCAAACGTAAATTTATTTGTATCCAACTTCAAGAAGAAACAGACGAAAAAAGTGAGGCTTTTAAAGCAGGTTACAAAACCATAGCTGATCTAGCCAAAGAACGCATCCGCAGGGTCATAAAGAAAATAGAGAATGAACAAGAAGCACAAAAGCAAGCAAAAGCCGGAAAACTGGATTTTGGAGATGAAAAAGAAGTCCCCAAACTTGACCTTGGATTTAAGGTGTTCAAGCTGCAATCGTCCAATTTCAAAATATGGAGAGGCAACAAGTTTGAAAACGGAGAGCAATTGGAAAAGCAATTAGATGCTTTTACCGACCCCGTCAAAGAAGGTTCGGAAGAAGAAAATATGCTGTACGAGCTGTTGCTTAAATCCGGTTTTGATTTAAATAGCAGGGTTGCGAACAAAGGGAGTTATTATGTAATTAACGGCAACGAAATGGCCGTTGTACTTACCAAAATGAGTGAAGCAATTGTAAATGAAATCATTTCCCTAAAACCGCAAAAGTGCATTGCATTGGACAAACTGTTTGCCGGAAACGACCAGTTGAAAACCAATACCGTACTGCAAATGCGGGATGCGGGAATTGATTTTAAGACGATATGATAATGAATACACCTTTGCAAAATAGATTTGAGACTCAACTTAAAGCCCTGACTGGTTTTGACTTTCAAGATATGGTGATTAAAATATTTCAAATGAAATATGGAGAAACGGGCTTTACAGATATAAGACATCAGAAGGACAAAGGCAATGACGGAATAGTTGAAAGTGAAAAACGGATTATCGCTTGTTATGGACCTGAAGAGACTCAAAATACTGCGAAACGACAAAAAGGTTTTGAAACCAAAGCGAAAGGTGATTTTGAACAATACAAAACCCATTGGCAAGCACAATATCCCAACTGGTCAATTGTTATTAACCATGAGATTGACCCCCAATATGACAAAATAGTGAAGGAATTAAATGATAAATCTTCCGTAGTTGGAATAAGCCAGCTATTAACAATGGTTGCAAATCTCAAAAATCATCAAAGAAGGCAGCTTGGGGCACATTTAAGAATAGAAGCAGAATTTTTTAGCTCTGAATATTTGAGGGAATTTTTGGATGACCTTCTACAGACCTCTAAAATCAGAGATACAAGTATCCTTTACGATAGTAAAAGTTATGTTCCTGCCAGAAAAAAAATGGAACTTAATTATGGCTCTACTGAAATACAGGATGCAATAAATGAATTTGAATTTTTATCAGAATCCGGAGCTTTAAAGCAGGTTGATGATATGATGTCATGCTATGAAGATGAAGAGATCGACCGGATGAAGCACCGTATTTTATACGATTATTCAAATCAGACAAATGGCAGCTTCAAGGAAAGACTGAAACAGTTATCGGAATTTTATCTTGGTAAATACTCATCTAATAATGATGATGATTATTTACATTATATAAGGGCGGTATTGATCAACCTTTTTGAACAATGTTTAATCGGATTAAAACAGAGCAAGAACAATGATATTACCTCATCCCGAAAGTGATTTATCAGTAAATATCATGGTTTTAGGAACCGACATAATCAGGTTGCTGAAAGGCCAAGGTTTTGTCTTAGTGGAAGATGTTTTAACAGGTTTCATAAAAAGCGGGAGCAAGAGAACACCGGAAATGTTTTTGAATACGCTCACCTTTCTTTATTCGTGTGGTCTGATCGAAAAAAGAGGCTATAAAATCAAACTAACTCCAAGACAACCCCAACAAATAAAACTATTTGAATAATGCTTGTACAATTATACTCAGATACCAACCTTCTATTAAAACCGTTCAAGTTTGAACCTGGACTTAATATTATATTGGGCAAATATTCGGATGATAAAGAAAATAAAGGGATAAATGGCATTGGAAAATCTTCGTTGGTAAGGTTAATAGATTTTGCATTACTCTCTAACTCTGCAGAAAGAAGATTTTCTCAATCAAAGTACGATTTTCTAAGAGATGAAAACCATACCATTACCCTCGAATTCAAGTCACAAGGTATCACCTATTTCATTAAGCGAACTTTCGAAAAAGGAGCCAATGTTTTTTTCGGACAAAGTCTAAATGCCTTAGAGGAGTATACAAAAGCAGAATTAAAAAAGATCCTTACTAATAAACTGTTCCCATTTAATGAAGATGATGTTTTCTTTGAGGGAGAACGATACGGTACATTGATGGATTTTTTTATTAAAGATGATCTTGATAACCAACAGCGAGTTGATCCTCTCAATTTTTCATCTGGCACCAGAAGCCAGACAAGTAAGGCTATTTTTAATTTTTTCCTTTTGGGATTGCCAACGAAGGAGATTCTCAAATATGAAGAACTCTTAGGTGAACACAATGAGTTTAGCAAGACAGCAAAAACACTTGAGAATAAAATAAAAATTGATCAAGGGAAATCTATCGAGGAATTTAAAAGTGAGAGAATAAAGATTGAGCAAAATATTGAATTGCTGGAACGTAGCTTAAAGGATTATAAATTTCTTGAAAATTATAAAAGCCTTGAAAAGGAACTTGTTGAGATTACAGCAAAAATCAATGATCATCTGAAAGCATACCATTCTGCAAACAGGAAACTCAAAAAAATTAAAGGAAGTTTTCAGTATAGTCAATCAGTCGACACACAGGAAATCAAAAAATTATACAATGAGGTTTTTTCAACTTTTGGGGATTTAGTATCGAAAACACTTGATGAAATAACTTCCTTTAAAAAAGAAATCCTGGAGAACAGAAATAAGTTTTTGATAGCAAAGGAACAAGAACTTCAAAAATCAATTAATAAAATATTAGGTGAAATATCAGCTTTAGAGCAAGAGCGGAGCAGGCTTTATAAAAAGCTTGAAGAAAAAGGGGCTCTGGAAAGCATAACAAACACATATGAGCAATTGACGTTGGAGAAAACACAACTTGCAGGAAATTTAAAAATCCTTCAAGAATTAGATGGGCTTCAAGAAATGATGGGAAATCTGCATGTGACTATTTCAGAGGTCAAAAGAGACATTTTATCCACATTGAAGAAAAACGAATCTGTTATTAATAATCTCAGAGCCTTATTTTTAGAAATTCTTCAGAATGCAATCTTTCTCGAAGACGATAATCCAAGTGGATATTTTGATATTTCACCCAAACCGGATTCTCCAAGAAACCAACTCCCTTTCAAAGTAGAAATTGAAATTCCTAAGGCAGATGCTCTTGGGCAATCCCGATTAAAACTTGTTGCCTATGACCTTATGGTGTTCCTGAAAAATATTAATGAAGAAAGGGTATTTCCCCGTTTTTTAATTCATGACGGTGTTTATCATGGTATTTCGCTTAATACAAAAATCAAAGCACTTAACTTCATGTATCACCAGCATTTGGAAAAACCATACTTTCAATACATTACAACCTTTAATGAGGATGAAATATATATTCCAGAAGAGAAAACTGAACTGGTAGGCTCTTTTGATTTCGACATGGAAAATGTGGTGATTGCTGAGTTTACTGATAGTCCTGAAGGAATGATTTTTAAACGAGATTTTAAATAAATGCTTATGAGTGGTGGCAACTGGGATAAATTCCATGTGAGATTTTCTATGAGATAGAAGGTTTTTGTGAAGATATTAAAGAACACTTCCCGGATATTTCCGACAGGCTTGAGAAGACGAGCAAAGCACTATATGAAATAATTCATGCCATTGATTATGACGCATGTGACGACCAAAAAATTAAATTTGATGAAATTTTTGAGAAAGAATCTCTTTATAAAATAAATTAAACAACCTTGATAAATGAAACTCCAATTCGATCCCAATCAAGACTGTCAAAAGCAGGCGATCAATGCCATTGTTGACATCTTTGAAGGGCAGCAGCCTTTGAGCAGCAGCGAATTAAAAAACTTACAAATGTGATAACAGAAGAACTCATACTATACCTCAAAAACAGTCTTGTTACAGACGGACGCATTCAGGCAGAAACCCGGGATGAGAACAACGTGCCTATGCCGGGCAGAAACCTCTTTGTGTCGTTAAAAAGCCATGCAAGCAAGTTTTTTGAAAGAGGAACTCAACCCCGCATGATCGCCATATCCGGACTCAGGGGCGTGGGAAAAACAACCCTGATGTGGCAGATAGCAGAAACGGTTTTCCAAAACCAAACAAAAAAATATTTTTTATAAGCGTAGATGATCTTAACCGGCTTGGAGCCAATCTTTTTGAGGCCTTTCAGGTATTGGAACAACACGTATTTAAAAAGCCGCTTCCTGAGTTAGAAGAGC
Source organism: Anaerophaga thermohalophila str. Valhall (assembly GCF_000250735.1). Lineage (GTDB taxonomy): Bacteria > Bacteroidota > Bacteroidia > Bacteroidales > Marinilabiliaceae > Anaerophaga > Anaerophaga thermohalophila_A. The sequence continues at coordinate 14,694 of NZ_AHZV01000073.1, read as the reverse complement.
CGGTAATGTTCCTGATTGATGAAGTGCATGAAGCTCCTGAATGGGATAAAGACCTGAAAATATTGTATGAGAAATGTAAACGTGCATTTATACTTTGCACTGGTAGTTCAGCACTGCTGCTACACAAAAGTCCCGATTTAGCTACACGTTGGACCCTTGTGAAACTTTTTCCTTTTCGCTTCTCAGAATTTATTCTGGCCAAAAGCTGGGCTGACAATCCCAAAAAGCAGTTATTTCCTGCCAAAGGCTTAGGCAGTGAATTAAGAAACACCCTCCTTTACTCGGAAGAGGTTGGTAAGTTGTCCTCAGGTCTTAAAAAATTGGAAAAAAAGATAACCGTTTATTTTTCAGAAATCAAGAAGCGGTTTGGTACAATTGATTTGAACTCGCTCATTGACGAATATATCAGTTACCATAATATTGCCCGGTTTCTAAAAATTGAAAATAAAGAGCTGATAAACGAAAGGATAATTGGTCTTTTTGAACGTATTATATTAAAAGATATTCCTGAATTTACTTCGGCAGAAGATGCAGCCAGGATGCAACGACTACTCATGCGATTGGCTTTGAGCGATGAGATTAACTTTCAGAAGCTATCCAAAGAGTTCCGCTGTTCCGAAAATGAAATTGAAACTTTGATCGACACACTGGATAAAGCCGAGATTTTAAATGTGTTTCACCCTTATGGCGGTGTGAAATCTAAAACCGGACAATCGAGAAAAGCATTCTTTATGTCACCCTCACTTCGAAGAGCACTATACAGCAGGATTTTCGGGCCTAAACTGGAAGATAATCTACGAGCTAAACTTTATGAAGATGCAGTGGCCATGTATCTAAGAAAATCCGTTGATTCGGGATTATTAAGTTTTGGACAAGCCAGGGGGTCTAAAACACCGGACTTCATTGTGGAAACCAGGGAAAGACCTATTGTGATAGAAGTAGGAAGTTATAAAACGAAAACAACACAAGTTTCAAAGTATGAAAAAAATAAGCGGTATGGGCTTGTAATTAGCGCCAGGGAAACGGATTTGATTGTAAAAGATGAAGCTGTTATTATTCCGTTGAGTTGGTTCTTACTATTATGATTCTTTAAAAAACTGTTGAATGAAACTCCAATTCGATCCCAATCAGGACTATCAAAAACAAGCGATCAACGCCATTGTTGACATCTTTGAAGGGCAGCCTTTGAGCAGTAGTGAATTGGACTTCACATTGACGCATGGCAGTTTAAGCCTCTCCGAAAATGGCGTTGGGAATAATCTCGTGCTGACAGATGAACAAATCCTGAAAAACGTGCAGGAAGTTCAGCAACGAAACGATATTAAACCGGTTTCCGAATTGGAAGGCATGAACTTTTCCATTGAAATGGAAACAGGAACCGGCAAAACATACGTGTATCTGCGAACCATTTACGAACTCAACAAACAGTACGGCTTTAAAAAGTTTGTGATTGTGGTACCGAGTGTGGCCATCCGGGAAGGTGTGCTGAAAAACCTTGAAATTACCTACGAACATTTTCAAACGCTTTATGACAAAGTGCCAGTAGATTTTGGTGTATATGATTCCGGAAAAGTTTCGCAACTCAGGGGGTTCGCATCAAGCAATACGGTTCAGATACTGGTGATGAACATTGATGCATTTGCCAAAGACGAAAACATCATTAACAAACCCAACGACAAGCTGACCGGAAAACGTCCGATCGAGTTTATTCAGTACACACGGCCTTTTGTCATTGTGGACGAACCGCAAAATATGGAAACCGACATTCGGAAAAAGGCCATAGAAAATTTGCATCCTTCCTGTACACTCAGATATTCGGCTACTCACCTGAATCTGTACAATCTTGTTTACAGCTTAGACCCGGTGAAAGCTTATGATCTCGGTTTGGTAAAGCAAATTGAAGTGGATTCCGTGTTTGCAGAAGACAACTACAATGATGCTTTCGTAAGCCTGGAATCGGTTAAAGCCACCAAAAACCGGACTTCAGCCAAATTGCGAATAGATGTTAACCAGGACAGCGGTGTAACGAAAAAATACGTAACCGCTAAAGTCGGTGATGATCTGTATGCCTTATCCAATAATCGGGAAATTTATCATGACGGTTTTATCATTGATGAAATTGATGTGGCCAATCAGTACATTTCGTTTACCAACAGAACCATTCTCTACGTGGGCGATACACAGGGCGGGTTTACAGACGAGATCATGAAATTCCAGATTCAGAAAACCATTGAAGAACATTTCAAGAAGGAACACAAACTGAAAGAAAAAGGTATCAAGACACTTTCATTGTTTTTCATTGATAAAGTAGCCAACTACCGCCAGTATGATGATTCAGGCAACGCATTACCGGGACGTTTTGCCAAATGGTTTGAAGAAGCATTTAAAGAAATTGCTGAAAAACCGGCTTTCAAAGGATTGATTCCTTTTCCGGTAGACCAGGTTCATAACGGCTATTTCGCACAAGACAAAAAAGGACGATTTAAAGATACCTCCGGTGAAACTAAAGCGGATAATGATACTTACAGGCTCATCATGAAGGACAAAGAACGGTTGTTGGACAACAATGAACCTTTGCGATTCATTTTCAGCCATTCGGCTTTGCGTGAAGGTTGGGACAGTCCGAATGTATTCCAAATTTGTACACTGAACGAAACCAAATCCGACCTGAAAAAGCGACAGGAAATCGGAAGGGGTTTACGTTTGGCGGTGGACGAAACCGGCAACCAGATTCATGACCGGAACATTAACCGGCTTACTGTCATAGCCAATGAGAGCTACGAAGACTTTGCCAAAAAACTGCAAGAGGAAATTGAAGAGGATTGCGGAGTGGCATTTAAAGGACGGATCAAGGACAAACGAACACGAGTAAAAGTCGAATACCGAAAAGGCTTTCAGGCAGACCCGAAATTCCTTGAAATATGGGAGCGAATCAAATCAAGAACCTATTACAGGGTGGCGTATGACACGGACGAATTGATAAAAGCAGCTTCAAAAGCCGTAAAAGAAATTGAGGAAATCAAAAAGTCCCGGATCAAATCAGTTAAAGTGGGAATTCTCCTTGAAGAACCCGGAGTAAATTATGAAGTAAAAGGCTCGAAAGTCCTTGAACCGGAAAAAGATCACGAAATCCCGGACGTGCTTGGTTACATACAAAGCAAAACCGAACTGACACGTAGCACAGTACTGGAAATCCTGAAACAATCCGGGCGAATGAATGACATTCTGGTAAACCCACAGTTGTTCCTTGACAAAGCCGTTGCTGCCATCAAAACCGTTCTCTATGAAATGATGATTGACGGCATCAAGTATGAAAAGATCGGCAGCAAAAACTTTGAAATGCTGCTCTTTGAAGAAAACGAGATTGAAACCTACCTTGACAGCCTGACTTTTGAAGTAAGCAAAAACGACAAGACCATTTATGATAAGTACATGCCGTTGGACTCGGACGTTGAAACGGACTTTGCCAAAGAATGCGAGACACGGGAAGACATTGAATTTTACTTCAAACTTCCGTTTTGGTTCCATATTGACACGCCAATAGGAAAATATAATCCCGATTGGGCATTGGTCTTTAAGAACGAGAAGAAAATCTACTTTGTAGCTGAAACCAAATCTACCAAGGACTTATCAAAACTAAGAAACGAAGAACGATTAAAGATCAAATGCGGGACAGCCCATTTCGACCAATTTGAAGATGTTGAATATAAATACATAACAAAGGTGGAAGACCTGGTTTAAATAAGGCCGACCCGATTTTGCACATTGCCATCCTCGTTCCTGCGGTGGCAAAGAGCAAAAGGCCAACGCTCAATTGAGTGTTAACAAGAAAATGAAAGAAGAATATCAAATAAAAACCTTTCACTCCCTGACAAAAAAAAGGACAAGGTGGTTTTAATCAACTTTGGGAGAAGAATGGCAGCTACTAAAATACAATCAAGTAAATGGCCGGTGAGCCATTAGCCCGCCGAAGCACCTCTCAAATTCACCCTGTGAAATCAACTTATTTCACAGGGTAACCCGTGCGTTCGGGTCTTGCACACGGCGGTTCTTTAAACCATGGGAAACAAAAGATTCAAATTTGAAGCGTTTAAAGATTGTGATGTCCCTCCTGTGCTGGTGGTAAGCTGGAAATGGTAATGGGAGGTAGTTGTCAGGCTTAGGATTTACAGGATTTTGGGGATTAAAGGATTGCCTGAACAAATGAATCATAAAATCCTTTAATCCTACGCATCCTAATTCAGACAGTGGGGAGTGGCAATACAATACTTATTTCAGGTACGCATTGATGTGACCAACCAATTTTTTATGGCTCATTAAAGGGGTCAATACTCCGTTAAACTTTTACAGATGCCTGATAAAGTAAAGACGCCTAAAAAGACTTTTTGCACGAAATACATCAGGAAAAAACAATGAATCGTGTAAAAATCAACTACTTTCATGTACTTTTTAATGAACTCGTCATTTTTATTTGCTAAATTCAACTTTGATATCATATTAAACAATTCCGAACTCACGGAGTTTTTTATTAGGTTTGTATCAGGGCCATATTATTGTAGTTCCCGTTTATAAACATCAACGGCAAGGAAAGATTTTAGATCAATGAAGAAGCTTAAACCGGTATATATTATAACAATCCTGCTCTGGAGCCACTTTTTCGGTGCACAGGCCCAAACTCCGAATGCTGAATTTGTAACCGGTGATATTGATGTTTGCGAAACCGGTCAGGTTACTGTTGAGTTGAAAATCCGCTTTTACGGGGATGATCCGTTTGGCTATACCCTGCAGGATCCAAGAGGAAATATTACAATTAATAACGGTAAGGATATATTCGACGAAGACCTGGATGACGGAGTATATACATTAAACTACAACTTTGAGTTCGATGTTAATGACGGTGATCCGAACAGATCAGGGACATTTGAAATATTAGAGGTTTTTGACAGTTCTATAACAGGTGAATGGAACATGGGTGAAGGACAACCACTTTCCGGGGTAGAAATATCTTTCACCAACTGGGCTATGCCAAATCCTTCCGCCGGTGCCGACATCGATTCCTGCGGATTACAGGCCGTTCTGAGTGCTGTCCCTGATCCAATCTCGAACAACTATTCGTGGCAAACCCCTGCCGAAGGAACTATCCAGGACACGAGCGATCCCAATACCACCTTTGAAGGCCCCGAAAAAGGAAATTACCTGCTGGTATTTCGCCAGGAGAACGGAGCCTGCTCAAACACAGACGATGTTAATGTCCTGCTTCGCGGTTCTCCTTCTGCATCATTATCCACCTCATCGGAAGTTTGCGGAACAGAAGAACAGGCGGCTACGCTCGAACTTGTGTTTGAGGGTGAAGACGGCCCGTGGGAATATGCCATTTCCGACGGCGATTCGGAAACCCTCAACGGTACTTCGGCCAATGCATCAACCTCTGAAACAGTGAACGTAAATGGTGAAACAACCTTCTCCTTTCTGTGGGTTCGCGACAACAACGGCTGCCTTGCGTTACAGGAAGATATATCTTATGAAGCCACGGTAATCGATCTTCTCCCCTCTCCCAATGCAGGGAATGATACAGCCGTTTGTGGTGTAAAAAACATCGTGCTTACACATCAATTGTCGGCAAAAGCCCAATATGGTTATTGGAGCTCCCAAACCGGAACATTTTCAGGAAGTACCAATCCGAATGACTCTGTTTTTGAAGCTTCGGATTGGGGCGAGCACATTGTTACCTGGACAGAAACAAACAAAGACTGTTCTGCCAGCGACAGTCGAATTGTACGATTCGACGAACCACCTTTAGCCGAAATTAAAAACGGTGAAACAGATACCCTCTATCATACGAACTCAACAACTCTGAAAGCAAGAACACCTCTCAGCGATACTTTGTCGGGTGACTGGAAAGGAGAATGGTATTTTGTATCGGGAAGCGGAAACATTGCCAGCCCTTCCGACACAATCACACCTATTTCCAATATTAACAACGGCCCCGTTACCATTGAGTGGTTGGTGACCAACGGTGTCTGCCCGGCCGAATTTGACCAGATCGTTCTTTATCTTCAGAACCTGACCTACTATACCGGAATATCGCCTGATGGCAACGGCAAGAATGACTGTTTCAAGATAAAAGGAGCCCGGCATATTGCCAACAATGAATTGATCATTTTCGATCAAAACGGTGCTGTGGTCTATCATGAAAAAAATTACTCTGAACAGGAACCATGGAATGGCACCGACGACAATGGCAAACCGCTTGACAGCGGCGTTTACTATTTTGTGTTCAAAGGAGAAGGCATTGAAGCTGTACAGGATTATTTAATCATCAAAAGAAATTAACTGTGTCTGTCTGATATGAAAATTACTGCCATCATCATATTTTTGCTTGTACTGCTTCCGGCATCCGGTCAGAAAGCCATGACGCTTAGCCAATACATGCACAACAGATTCGCTATCAACAGCTCATTTGCCGGATCGCGTGAAGTTCTTTCTCTCTTCGGCTCCTTCAGAAAGCAATGGGCCGGATTGCCACAATCGCCCCATGCACAGTATTTTACAGGGCACACCCCTTTGAAGAATCCCCATATGGCAGTCGGTTTGCAGATTTTTAACGAAACCTTCGCGATCAAAAACAATCTTGGTGCATCGCTCTCATATACTTACCGCGTGCGCCTCAACCCTTATACCTGGATGGCCTTTAGTGTATCGGGAGGATTTTCCAGCTACTCCATCGACTGGAACGAGGTAACACTGGAAGAGCCGGAAGATGAAGTATTCGGCATTACAGAGGCATCGACGGGCCCCCAGGCAGGGTTTGGATGGAGTATATACAATCACCGTTTCTTTGGAGGCATATCCATTCCCGGGTTTTTCACCCACGATTTCGAAAAATTAAACGGACCTGAATTCGACCCGAAGAAAATGGATATTCTCTTCACCGGCGGTTATCTATTTGATGTTTCGCAGGATTTAAGTTTCCAGCCGTCGTTTCTGCTAAAAGTGAACCGGGACACGGGCTCCTGGGCAGACCTTTCAGGCTCTGTAATCTATAACAGTTTGATATGGGGCGGTGCCACCTACCGTACAAGAGAAGAGATTGTTTTTCATGCAGGCTGGCAAATCATTCCACAATTTCGGGTAGCCTACTCGTATGACTATTCTTTGGGTGATATTGGAAATTTCAACCAGGGAAGCCATGAAATTTCTCTTCAGTACGATTTTGGATACACGATTAATACCCCAAGTCCCAAATTCTTTTAAAACTGACCACCATGGCCTGGCAAAAAACACCATACTTCGTCATATTTTTACTCATCTTATTCGGGATTGAAGCCCCCGGACAGGGAATCGACATCAGGAAATTAGAAATAAGCAATCCCGGTACCAGTGAGTTCGCTCCGGTGGTACAGGATTCTATGCTTTATTTTATCTCAAACCGAAGAACCAACCTGTTTGTCACTTATCTGGACCAAAACAATGAGCTTCTTTTCAGAATTTTCAGAGTCCCCCTGTCTCCGGAGGGAACAAGAGGAAAGGTGGAACTCTTTTCACCACCTGACCAGCCACGATACAATGCCGGTCCGTTAACTTTTTCGGCCAATGGCGCCATGCTTATAGCTACTCACAACCGTTCGGAAAGATATCAGGGCCGAACCGGTCAGAACCGGCCCAACCGGTTAACGCTCTATACAGCCCGGAAAAGAGACAAAGCATGGCACAGATATCAAAAGTTGATAATAGATGTTCCCCCAGGTGCTTCCATTGGTCAACCATCTCTTTCGGCCGACGGTAGCCGGTTATTTTTTGTGTCCGATATGGAAGGCGGATATGGAGAAACCGATATTTATGTCTCTCACAGAACCCCGGATGGCTGGAGCACACCGGAAAATCTCGGCCCTGAAATTAATACCCCTGGAAAAGAATTGTTCCCTTTTATCCACCCGTCGGGAAAACTCTATTTTTCTTCCAATGGACACGACGGAACAGGGAACCTCGACATTTACTACGTTGGTCCGCATATTACCGGCAGCAAACCCGTACAACTTCCCGAGCCTGTCAACACTATTTTTAATGACTTTTCGTGTTACATCGGGCCCGATGAAAAGCATGGTTTTTTTGCTTCTGACAGGGACGGGGACGATGACATATACAAATTTTCAATCCCTCAGATTGCATGTTCCGATCCTCAAAAAGTAGAAGCAGACAATTTTTGCTTCACTTTTTTCGAAAACGGACCGTTCAAATCAGACACACTGCCTTACATTTACCGTTGGGACTTTGGAGACGGGCATGAGGCAACAGGCCTCGAAGTAGATCATTGCTTCGAGCAGCCCGGACAATATCAAATTAATCTTAATGTAGTAGATACATTGCTGAATGAGCAACTTTTTTCGGTTGCTTCGTATAACCTGAAAATTGAAAGAAAAAAACAAATATGGTTTGAAGCACCCGATACTATAAACACCAATTTCACGTTGGAATTGCAAGCCACCCTTCGCGGATACGAGAATCCACCGGAAGACCCGGTCTTTCATTGGGATTTTGGCAACGGAGAAACAAGAATTGGCAAAAATATTGATTACACATATCATAAAGCCGGCAGATACAGGATCATCTGTTCAACCCGCTTAAAGAACAACCGGGAAGTGTGCTTTTTCAGAGAAATAGAAGTGACTGATCCTCAATAAAGAGCATTATGAAACCAACAACAACAGCGTTATATTTCATCATTCTGAATTTCCTTTTTAACCTGTCTCCGCTATCTGCCCAACCCGTTCCTGCAATTGATGAAAACATCCCCTATCTGGTCACTTTTGGCGGTGACGGAGATACTGCCTGGGGCGATGACGACTTCTGCCAAATCATATTTTTTTCGATACCGGAGAACTATGAGCATCCTGTCTTCATAAGGGTTTATGATCCTGATACCGGAGGTGATATCGATGAGCAAAAAGGTGAATGGGACACAACTTCCCGTTTTTCTGTATATGGAGGCGAAGGTACTTGCTCAGAAGAGGATGCGCGGCGTTCCAATCTCGAGGGAAACTATAAAAGCGGGAACCTGCTGGCTTCAAAAACATTTGCAGGCAACCCAAGGTACGATAAAAAACTGGTATACATTCGGCCCTTTTAACCCAACCGAAGGAGAACTACTACCGGAATACGGAGGGTATATTTTTAAACTGATAATTGAAGGAATTGATGGAGATGACGGAAATCTCTACACTCTGTTTCTTACTACCGAAAGCGACGAAAACCGCCCCGTTGAGGGAGCATTTGCTTTCTATTTCAAATACAAATTCAGGCTGCACAACAATGTCAATGAAGTTTCGCATATCTATCCTTATATGACATCGGATGTTATTGCCATTAAGCAAAGTAATTTCGATTGGGACAGTGACGGATTTATCAGAATCATATCGCCTGCAAAAAACGGTGAAATACTGGCAGCTTCGGCAGATGATGAATGGGTGGAAAGCCGTCATGCCATAACCGAAGATGAGCACAACAGTTCTTTGGATATTCAAATGATTAAAAGACAATCACCAATGGTGAAAGACAACAATGTTGTCATCTTCCTGGAAAATCAATACGGAGAACTAATGCCGTTTTACAGTATTCCTATTGGTGGAATCCCGGAGTATAAATACAGCATAGGCATAAAACCAAAACAATAGCATTATGGACTTTCGAGCCCGACAATTGACATTCCTCATGTCAATTGCATTTTTGCTTTTATTGACACGTAATGTATCGGGACAATCTTTCAGATTTAAAATCTTCGATTCCAATGTAGGATTGCCTCAAAATTTCGTCTATGCCCTGGAACAGGACAAAAACGGTTATATCTGGATGGGAACCGGAGAAGGACTGGTAAGATATAACGGGCTCAAGTTCAAAAGTTTTAATCACACCGACTCGCTTGCCGACGATTTCATCACGTCCCTGCATATCTCCTCTGATGAAAAACTTTGGATTGGTCACAATAACGGCGACGTCACCATATATAGAAACAACCGGTTTTGGCCGGTAAGGATTCCTGAGACGAAAAGTCCGGTAACGGATATCAGAGATCTTGATAATGAGACCATCCTGATTTCCTGTCAGAATGAAGGATTAATAAAAATCGACAAAAGCACCCTTGACTATGAACTTTTAAAGCACGATAAACTTAACCACAAACTGTTCTATCCCATCGGAATTACTAATGGAACCGTTTTGGCAGGCACATCAGAAGGACTTTTTCGCCTTAATTTTTCGAAAAATGATACCATTGCTTCAGCAGAAAGGATTTCACAAATTCCACCCACCAATATCACTTCCATCATTCCCAGAAAAGGAATTATCGGGGATTACTGGATTGGAACAGAAGATAATGGCTTCTTTTTATATTCCGGTACACGAAACGAAAGCCGTCACATTGTAGACAACAGTCTCTGCCTGAAATTCGATATCCAGTGGGAAAACATAAAAGACATTGAAGAGGAGCCAAACGGGAATCTCCTTTTGGCCACATGGGGCAACGGTGTGATCAAACTTTTTTTCGATCCTGACAGGCAGGAGTACACAGACTCCTTTAATTTCTCCACCGAAAACGGGCTCAACAACAACTATGTCAGGGACATATTGTGCGACCGGGAATCCAATTACTGGTTTGCCACCTACGGCGGAGGCACCTCTCTTCTGACAAATGAATATCATGTATTTTACAACCTGGAGACCATTGGCTTTGAACAAAACAAAGTCCTGTCAACCTGCCGTCATGACAGCACCTTATGGATGGGACTGGAGAAAGGGCTGATCAAAACCGATCCTTTTTGTTTCATCGACTTTGAATACTATGATGCCTCTTTTGGTATTCCCAACGATGAAATCACCGGATTGTACTGTGCCCCGGACAGAACACTCTATGCTGCCAGCGGTAGCAAAGGTCTTTACTACCGTAAACCCGGCGAGATGAGATTCTCACGATTACACTATTCAGCTAATCTTCCTGCTTTAATGATCAGGGACATTACCGGAAAAGGCGACATGATTTTTCTGGCAACCTATGGTGGATTTTTTTCCATCAATACAAAGACCGGAAAAACAGAACACCTTACCACCGAACGGGGGCTTCCCCACAATAATATAAATTTCGTATATACAGACAACGAAGATAACGTATGGATAGGGCCACGAAACAGCGGAATTTGTAAATTGAAAAACAACCGTATTGAAATGCACAAAATATCCGATGCGCCTGTCAACGTATATGATATGGTTCAAACATCCGACAGCAGTATCTGGTTAGCCACTCATGGCCGGGGAGTATTAAAATATAAGAAAGATTCCATTCAGACTTTTAATGTAAGTAACGGTCTGGCTAAAAATTTTTGTTACAGCATTTCTGTCGACAACCGCAACCGGCTCTGGATTGCTCATCATCCGGGACTGAGTATGATTGACACCAAAACCGAAGAAATTGAAATATATGACCACGAACAGGAAATGGGTTCGGATTTCTATCAAATAAAAAAAGATAGCGACAAAACTCTCTGGTTTGCTTCTGCTCAGGGAGTAGTTCATTACTTCCCCGACAAACATGATAAAAACCCCATACCTCCTTCTCTGAATTTCACCGATATATTGATATCCGGTAAGAGCTACCGGCCGGGTGAAAAAATAGAACTCCCTTACCCTTACCGAAAAAGCTATCAGTTCAGGTTTAATTTCATCGGTATAAGCTTTAAAAACTCAAAAGAAGTAACTTACCAATACCAACTACAAAAAAGTGGAGACGAAGAAACCCATGAATGGATTAATCTGGGGACCACTAATTTCAGGGAATATGATTTTTTGCCAAGCGGCAACTATACACTCAGGGTTCGCGCTTTTAATGCGGATGGCGTTCCATCTGATCCTGTATCGGTTTCCTTTTCCATCGCTGCTCCTTTTTGGAAAAAACCATGGTTCTACCTGGCACTTACCGCCCTTATCATCTATGCGGTATACCTGATAATAATCTTCCGGGAAAGAAAATTAAAACGCCAGAAAGAACAGTTACAAAAAGCCGTTGATCTTCAAACCATCCAGCTCAGAGAGCAAAAGGCTGAGATTGAAAGAAAAAACCGCGATATTACCGACAGTATAAACTATGCCAAAACCATTCAATCATCTATATTACCCCCTCTTAATGTCTTAAAATCATATTATCCTGAGTCGTTTGTTTTCTTTGCACCCCGTGACATTGTCAGCGGTGATTTTTACTGGTTCTACAAAACCAGAAACCATTTTATTATCAGTTGCGCCGATTGCACCGGTCACGGTGTTCCGGGAGCTTTTATGTCGATGATAGGCAGCACTTTGCTCAATGATATTGTAAAACGTCAGGATGTCAATTCTCCGGCCGACCTTCTTGAGCGACTTGATCTGGAAATAAAAATATTGCTCCAGAACAGTAAGAATAAAGAAAACACACGGGACGGGATGGATATTTCCGTTATTGAAATAGAAACAGACACCAATAAAGTGAGGGTAGCATCTGCAAAACGGCCGGTTTATTTATATCTGAACAATGAACTTACCATCTATAAAGGAAATCGTCGAAGTATCGGGGATTCACTTGTCGATGATGATACGCCTTTTGTAAACATTGAATATCAATGCAAGCCCGACGACTCCCTTTATCTGTTCTCGGATGGTTTCTCCGATCAGTTTGGCGGACCCAAAGAGAAAAAATTCATGAAAGTGGGGATCAAAAACATGCTGGAAGAAATTCATCATTTACCGATGGATCAGCAATATGATGCTGTTAAAGAACATTTCTACAGTTGGAAAGGAGACCTGGAACAGGTTGATGATGTAATATTTATGGGCATCAGACTTCAGTAAGTGACGAACTCTTTTTTCACAACAACTTATTCGAGCCACCCGATAATGGTTTGCCTCCCTTTTACCTTTTGACCGGGCTGCACATCGATGCGACTTCCGACAGGCAGAAAAATATCTACTCTTGAGCCAAACTTGATAAACCCGAGTTGTCGTCCCTGTCTCACCTTTTCACCCTCCTCAGCGTAACAAACTATCCTTCGGGCAAGTGCACCGGCAATCTGCCGCACAACAACCTTTGCACCGCCGGAAGTTTCCAGGGCAACCGTTGTGCGTTCATTTTCGGACGATGCCTTAGGCAAATAAGCCGCCTGAAACCTGCCTGGCTGATGTTTTACATAACGGACAATTCCTGAAATTGGAAACCAGTTAATATGGACATTGAATATGGACATAAAAACCGAAACCTGAATACACTTCTCTTTAAGAAATTCATTCTCTTCGGTTTCCTCAACCACAACTATTTTCCCGTCAGCCGGAGCAACAATGGCTTTTTCCTGAAGAAAAACGCTCCGTTTCGGGCTGCGAAAAAAGGCTGCAAAATAAAAAAGTAATATGATAGAAATAATAACGGTCCATTCCAGAACCGGAGCTGGAGAAGCCATTAAGAAATAAATTCCTGTGTTGACCCCGGCCAAAATTAAAAAAACTACAAACAGCGTAGCATAACCTTCTTTGTGAACTGTCATGATGATAACCTGATTAGTGTCGGTCCATTAATACCACTTGCTTCGTTATGCCTTGCATTCGGCACTTTCTGAACAGACACACTTATTGAAAAAAATTTTTGCGAGTTTATAGACACGCACTAAGTTAGTGCCTGTCTGTAAAGTAGGAAAAGTTTCCTACTTATCATGTGTCTGTTCAGAAAGTGTCATTTACAAGGCTTGCGAAGTCCGAAAACAGGGAGTTTACTCATCGTAAATGAGTAATTTTCGGACGAGCGTAACCCGGTAAATGGCTCTTTATGGACAGACACTTCTAATTAAAACCGTGCAAAGTTAACAAAACAAAAGATAACAACTTACAGCCGGAGCTGAGAAAAAAACACCATCAAACCGGTCGAGCACTCCTCCGTGTCCGGGTAAGACACTTCCCGAGTCTTTAATATTAACACTTCGCTTCAGCATCGATTCAATAAGATCGCCATAAGTTCCCAGAACTGCAACAAGACTACTTATAATTATCCAATCGATGAGTTTCAATACACCAAATACATAATAACTAAAAACCCCTGCTACAATTGTAAAAACAAATCCTCCAACAGCTCCTTCCCAACTTTTAGCCGGTGAAACACCGGGAAACAACTTATGTCTGCCCACGAGAGAACCTATCACATAAGCCCCCGAATCATTTGCCCAGATCATCAGAAAAAATCCCAGCAGCAAATGATAGCTGTACTCTCCATCATAAAAGGCAAGATGATGCAAAAAAGCAAAAGGCAGGGCTACATACAGCGGGGTTATTAGGGTGGTTGCAATATTCAAAAGCGAATTTTTGTTCTTAAAATAAAGTTCTGAAAGGAACACACCACCTACCAGGGGAACAATCACAACCAGCCAGCGGGCCTGTATCTGTGCATAGAAGAATAAAAATGAACCAAGGTAAAAGAACAAACCTATTAAAAAAGCCCAAAATAAACGGATCTTCACATCCAGACCCTGAAGCATGCGAACAAACTCATACATTCCAAGCAATACAACAAGTGCAAAAATGGACATGTAGGCCAGCGGATGCCACCACAATCCGATAACTATTGCTACAACAAAAAAAAGACCCGTTATGGTACGTTGCCAAAAATTACTCATGCTTCCGGGGTTATCATCTCTT
>NZ_AHZV01000074.1 GCF_000250735.1 Anaerophaga thermohalophila str. Valhall | reverse complement strand
AAAAAATATTTTGCCAAAAAATACAACAAAATCAGAGATAAGGTACTATGTTTTTTCAGGACAAGCCTGAAAAAAAGCCCCTGCGGAGGATTTAGTCAACTTAAACAACATGTTGGTTAGTTTTATGCGCTAAGCGCCTAAAGTTGTGTTTATCAACCTGGTTGAACAGGGCAATTAGATATTTGTAAAAGTTTAACGGAGTATTAATTAAAAATTTGTAAACAATTTTCCTTTTCAGGATATTTACGGGGTTGTATGTAGACATAGAAATGCGATATTATCTTTTATTAATAGTAAGTATACTTCTTTTTGCTGATGTTACTGTTTCGGGTGTATCCCCTGCTCCTAAGCCGTTAACGGTGAGTGGCTATGTGAAGGATGCTCGAACCGGCGAAATGCTTGTTGGTGCGACTGTCGTTATTAAAGGCACTGGTAAAGGGACGGTTACAAATGTCTATGGTTATTTCTCTCTGGATATTCCGGCCGGGGAAAATATTCTACAATTTGGGTTTTTAGGCTACAACGATTATGAAATGAAGGTGAGTAGTAGTAAAATGGTAACTGTTGAGTTAGAACCCGAAACACAAACCCTTGGAGAAGTTGTAATTTCAGGTGAAGGAGACATTAATTCCTCAAAGTTTCCTTTGATTGGACTCGAAAAAATGGAGTCATCCTCGATTCGAAATATTCCCGTTTTGATGGGAGAAACCGATCCGATGAAAGCTGTTCAGATGTTACCCGGTGTTTCGGCAACAAGTGAAGGTTCGAGTAATTTTACCGTCAGGGGAGGAAACCCCGATCAGAACTTGTTGCTTATGGATGAGGCCATTGTTTACAATGCCGGGCACCTGTTAGGCTTCTTTTCTGTTTTTAACAACGATGCGGTTAAAAGTATCGAGCTTTACAAGGGTGACTTTCCTGCCTCGGAAGGCGGCAGGCTGTCCTCTGTACTCGATGTGCGTACACGAGAAGGCAACATGAAGGAGTTTGAAGGTTCGGCCGGTATCGGGCTTATTTCAAGCCGTCTGAACCTGGAGGGGCCGGTTGTCAAAGACGAAGCGTCTTTTCTTATCAGCGGACGCCGCACTTATATTGATCTGTTCCTGCCATTGGCTCCCGATGAAGAAATTCATGACAACAATCTTTACTTTTATGATACAAATATAAAGTTCAACTGGATTGCCAACAGTAAAAACCGTTTTTTTCTTAGTGGATATATTGGGCGTGATGTATTTGCTGATGACATGGCTCGTCTCGATTTCGGAAATACAACCTTTACTTTTCGCTGGAACCACGTTTTTTCGCCTTCGCTTTTTGCCAATTTTACATTGGTGAGGAGCCGGTATGATTATTTTCTGGGTACTTCGGAAAACGATATTGAGGACATGGAATGGTTGTCAGAATTTAACGATTACATGTTCGGCAGTGATTTTTCCTGGTTCATAAACTCGTCAAGCACTTTGAGGTTTGGAAACAGGACTACATATCACCGCATCGACCCAGGCGTTGTTTCAGGCCCCGATGAGAATTCTCTTTTCAAAAGAATTAAGCTGCCACAGAACAATTCGCTGGAACATGGAATATATATCAGCCATACCGGCGAATTAGCCCCGTGGCTTCTGTTAAGGCTGGGATTGCGTTACTCGTTGTTCCAGAATATCGGTCCGGGAAAGGTGTTTGAATTTGACAATAATTATGATGTTACGGATACTTTACACTATCGTTCGGGTGAAATATTTAATTATTTTCACGGGTTGGAGCCGAGGGCAGGTGTTTCTGTTCTTTTGAGTTCCAGGCTGTCCGCAAAATTGAGTTACAGCCGGACTCGCCAGTATATTCAGTTGGCCAGCAATTCTACTTCATCGACACCGCTGGATGTCTGGTTTCCTGCTTCCCCAAATATAGCGCCGCAGGTTGCCGACCAGGTTTCTCTTGGTGTTTTTCAAACTTCCAGAAATGGGGTTTTTGAAAACAGCATCGAAGTTTTTAATAAATGGATGGAAAATACCATAGATTTTAAAGATCATCCCGATCTGATATTGAATGAGACCATCGAACGTGAAGTCAGACAGGGGAAAGCCTGGGCAAGAGGGTTTGAACTCCTTTCGAGATGGAACACAAGGCGAATCAGTGGATGGATTGGATATACATTCCTGAAATCGGAACGGGTAGCTCCTGATATCAACGAAGGTAAACCTTATCTTTCACCTTATGATCATACGCACGATTTTTCTGTATTTATGAATTACCGGCTTTCATCGCGTGTTTCTTTATCAGGAAACTGGGTTTATTATACAGGATCGCCGGTAACAATGCCGGTGGGACGCTACGAGATAAGCGGAGAAATGGTTCCTCTCTACTCGGAACGAAATGCTGAACGAATGCCCGATTATCATCGACTGGATTTATCGTTGACGTTGCATAGTAAAAAAGGCAATTCGAAAGGAGGAGAGTGGATTTTTTCCCTGTATAATGTTTATGGAAGGAAGAATGCCTGGGCGATTAATTTCTTAAACGATCAATCAGACCCGTATAAGATAAGAGCCGAGAAGACGTATTTGTTCTCTATCGTGCCTTCTGTGTCGTATAAATTTGAGTTTTAATGTTATATGCTTTTGAGATGTCGGAGAAAAAATATAGTTATATTCCTGGAGTAATCTGTCATGCTTTACCGGAGATTTCTTCTGAACAGTGGAGATGGCATTTCAGGAAGCTCTTCATGATTTTGGCATCAGCGATAATACTATACGCGGGCAGTGGTTGCACCGAAACCATTGAACTGGAACTCGAATCGGTGTCCAGGCGGCTGGTCGTCGATGGAATGGTAATGAGCGACCAGAAAATGCATTATGTGAGACTGACTGAGTCGGTTTCTTTCTTTAATGATTCAGCTTCGCCGCCTGTATCAGGGGCTGATGTCTTTCTTTCTGATGGAGAGCAGATTGAAAGACTTGTCGAATCCGGAGAATTACCCGGATTTTATATCAGTTCCGGAGAAATTGAGGGTGAGCCCGGGAAAACCTATTCTCTTTCTATCTCGGGTGTTGATATAGATGACGACGGTGTTGAAGAGAGCTATTCTGCAAGAAGCTATCTGCCGCCGGTTACGGCCCCCGACTCGATAGAAATGGTTTACGATGAAGGATGGGAGATATGGAAGGTTTTTGCTTTATGCAAGCGACAATCCTGAAACAGAGGATTATTATTTGTTTCGTGTCTATAAAAACGGGAGCTTAATGTCCGACAACTTATCGGAGTTCAGCATTGTCAGCGATAAATTTTTTGACGGTGGAACCGCCGACGGAGTCTGGATACAATCAATCGATGCAGGAAGTAATAACGACCTGTTTGAACCAGATGATGTTATTACTCTTCAAATGTGCGGGATAACGGAGGAATATTATCGTTTTGTTGAATCTGTCCAGCGTGAAAACAGGCGCAGATATCCCTTGTTCAGCGGGCCTCCGGCAAATGCTAAAGGGAACGTAACGAACGGAGCCCTTGGGTTTTTTACCGCATTTTCCGCCAAATATGCATCTTATCGGTTCACTGAAGATGATTTAATGCAATGACGATCCTATGATATTGAAAAACTCTTCGCGTGTGGCCATGTTTTTAAGAAAAGCACCTGTAAAATCAGATGTGGTGGTAACCGAATGCTGCTTCTGCACACCCCGCATTTGCATGCACATGTGCTGAGCTTCAATAACAACCGCCACACCGAGGGGATTCAGGGTTTTATGAATGCATTCTTTTATCTGGGTGGTCAGGCGTTCCTGCACTTGTAACCGGCGGGCATAGGCCTCCACCACACGGGCAATTTTACTTAACCCTGTAATGTGATGCCGGGGAATATAAGCCACGTGGGCTTTACCGAAGAACGGCAGCATGTGATGTTCGCACATACTGTAGAGTTCTATATCTTTCACCACCACCATTTGCTGATAATCTTCCTGAAACATGGCCGATTTAATGATTTCTTCCGGGTCCATGTTGTATCCCTGTGTCAGAAATTGCATCGCTTTGGCTACGCGAAGCGGTGTCTTTTCAAGTCCTTCGCGCGTTTCGTCTTCACCCAGTAGCTTTAGTATTTCCTGGTAATGTGAACTTAGTTCGTTGGTGATTTTATCGTCAAAAGATTCAATTTTGGCGTATCCGTTTTCACCGTTTAATGTATGTTCCATGACAGATATTTAGTACGTCTCTGTATTTAGTTTCCGTCTATAAATTACGCAAAAGTTGTTTCTGATCATGTGTCTGTTCAGAAAGTGTCATTTACAAGGCTTGCGAAGTCCGAAAATACGGAGTTTACTCATCGTAAATGAGTAATTTTCGGACGAGCGTAACGCAGTAAATGGCACTTTATGGACAGACACTATTTAGTGCTCGTCTATAAACTCGCAAAAGATTTTTACAATCTGTGTGTCTGTTCAGAAAGTACCAGTTGCAAGGCTTGCGAAGCCGCCAAAACCGGAGTTTACTTTTCGTAAATGAGGATTTTGGCGGCGAGCGTAACACAGCAAATGGTACTTTATGGACAGACACTATTTAGTTTTGAAAAGACAAAAATACAAAAGCCGCTCGAGAAAAGCTTCGTTATACCATGCAAAATTTACAGCTTCTACTTAGTGCGTGTCTATGAACTCGCATAAATTTTTACAATATGTGCGTCTGTTCAGAAAGTGTCAGTTGCAAGGCTTGCAAAGCCGCCAAAAACGGAGTTTACTTTTCGCAAATGAGTATTTGGGCGGCAAGCGTAACACAGCAAATGGTACTTTATGACAATAGTCCGTTAAGCTTTTGTAAACACTTTATATTTAATTGGTTATATATATAAGCTTGTTTTGGTAAAATACAGATTTTCAATGGGATACGAATCGTCTTATATCTTAAATCTAATAATCTAACGGTCTATTATTACAATACTCCGTTAAACTTTTACAATGCACTGCAAACCAATTGTTTATACCCATCAATACTTGTTTGCTAATATGCAGTTTATCAATATCTCACGAGTTATCTTACATCTTGCATCTAAAAATCTAATGATCTGTTGTTATTATGGACAGACACTACTTATGATAGTTCAACTTGTAAGAACCACGCGGTAAATACCTCCGGGCTTGCTTTTTACCAGGCCCTTAAATTCAAGATCGAGAAGGGTAGCAGACAATTTACTGATCGGAATGCTGCATTTCAGACTCAGGAGATTCAGATTTAATTCTTTTTCTTCAATCAGGGTCTCCATTATTTTTTGCTGGTCTTCGGTTTCGATGGTTGCAAAAAGGTTTCCCTGAACAGCGTTTGGTTGTTGCTTACCTGTTTCCCATCCAAGAGCATATTCAAGGTCCTCAACAGATTCTATTAGGGCAGCAATGTTTGATTTAATAAGATAATTACAACCACTTGAAAAGGTATCTCCCGGTCTTCCCGGAAAGGCCAGTACATCGCGGTTATAGTCGCGTGCCAGTTCTGCGGTAATAAGCGCCCCGCCTTTTCGGGCAGATTGAACCACCACAACGGCATCGGACAATCCGGCAATAATGCGGTTACGCTGTACGAAATTGTGCTTGTCGGGAACAGTTTTGCTCTTGAATTCTGTCAAAAGTGCTCCTGTTTTTATCATTTCTTTGGCGATATTCCTGTGAATGGAAGGGTAGATCCGGTCAAGACCATGCGCCAGCACCCCTATTGTGGGGAGGTTATTTTTAAGGGCAGCCTTATGTGCGCAAATATCAACACCATAAGCCAATCCGCTCACGATAACCGTACCCGGATGGCGACGAGCCAGTTCATCGACCAGTTTTTCGCACAATTCCGTTCCTTCATCCGTAGGGGTGCGTGTTCCGACAATGCCTAGTGTTCGCGGCGCGTCGTAGCATGGATTGCCATGGTAATAGATCATCAGGGGGGCGTCTTCGCAATATGAAAGTCTGCCCGGATATGCCGGGTCAGAAAAGAAAACAGGGGTGATGTTGTGCTTTTGAATAAATGTGCATTCTTCTTCAGCCTGTTTTAGAAGTGTTTTCCGGTCAATGTTTCGAAGAAGCTGTTCAAGTGCAGGGCCTATCCCGGGAACTTTCGCCAAAACAGGAAGTTTTTCTTCAAACAGAGCCGACTCGGAGTTCAGGTATGCAATAAGATTCCGGGCCAGTTTGGGACCTATCCCTTTGATCAGGCTCAGGGCTATGCGGTGTTGCAGTTTATCTTCAGTCACTGTTATTCAGGGTTTCGAGTTTATGAGGTAAAAATAGTATTTTTTTATGTTTGAGGCTTTCTGCACATAACACTGATTGACTCAGTTGCCTAAAAACCAGGATACCCCCGTAGTTATCATTCCCGGATTTCCTTTTCCGGCTTCAAGAAGCATACAAAACCGATCGGTAAGAAAATATCGTATGCCAAGAATCGGGCGTATTCTGAAGTTTACTTCATTGCTTTCATGATTTGAAAAATCTTCGGTTTCACTGTTCCAAAAATTTTGCTCATTGGTTTTGCTGAAAGCCAGCTGAAAGGAAGCTGAGGCATAAAAATCGAAATCGCCCAGAAAAATACTGTATCCGCTAAGGCTTTCAATCCAGTGTGCATAATGTATTGTAGCTACTGCCCCGGCCATAAAGGTACTATAACGCATCACATTTTGAGGAATGGTATCGTTGGTATATTTGTCCCTGTTGTAACCAAGAAAACCTCCCGCACTAAAAAAAGAATTGACCCCTTTTTCGGCAAAAAAAGAAACCGGCGGTATTTTACTGATGGAGTAGCCTTCCCAGTTATTTTTATCTGAGTAGTCGGCAAACGAAATCTTCGGGCTGATGATCCAGTTTTCCTTTGTGTACTGGGCATGAGATGTAATAACAAAAGCTGCCAGAAAGATGAATGCAATAAAGCTGCGTTTTATCATTTTTCAAGTTTTGACAGATATTCATCAATCTCTGTTCTTTCTTTCGAGCCTGCTGCAGTCAGACCTACTGCCGGATATTTGGCAATACCTCCCTGCATTGTCTGATAAATGATCAACCAAAGCGTGAGACCGGCCAGACGAGACTTTATTTCGTGATGATGGATTTGTCCTAATGGTATTTTAAATGCTTTGAATTTTCTTCCTATCGGGAACAGGTTGTAGTGCTTTACCATCAGATATTTATTACCTTCAACCTCAACCTGAATATAATAAAAGCCACCGAGATAAAAGAAAAGACCTGCAAGGGCGATCAATCCGGCAAGAACAGCCTGTATCCAGACCGGAACTTTAATGAAATCCATAAAAGAAATGCCAAAAGCAATGAGCAGTCCGGCCCATATTCCGGTAAATATGAGCAGCGCCCGCGACGATTGTTTTTTGTTTGAGATCATAACCTCTATATTTTTGGGACCCGCTATTACGATGACCCGGTTTGTTGATTCTTTTTAAAGCATGTATAATTCACAAGACCCTGACTGATTGTTTACACAATTAGTGACACAAACCACAATTCTCTCTTATAATAAAAACTTTGCGTCATTGCGTCTCCGCGTTTAGGCTTTTTTTACTGATTATGGTTACGCTGAACAAAGATAAAAATTCGGGCTCAATAAAAAATCTTATTTTTGCATCAATGAGTCCGGCAACAAAGATGCCTTTTAGACCGGGCTTAATAACAATAGATCGTTAGATTTTAAGATATAAGATGTAAGATGATTATTACGACCTTGATCTACTGCATTTTAACAGTCAAACCCATTTAGATGCAAACAATTGGTTTACAGTATATTGAAAAAGTTTAACGGATAATAATAGAAGTCTTATAATATACCTGAGCATGCAACCATTACCTGCAAAATCTGCCTCTGTATCGCTTTGCGATAATCCTGTAACGGATTTGGAATTACTGATAAAAAAAATATCACCCGACAAGGTGTTTGTGTTGACAGATGACCAGACCTACCGCCATTGTCTCCCTCTAATTAAGGATGCGTCCGGCATTACCGGGGAGCGTACAATGACCATCCGGTCGGGCGATGATTTTAAAAATATAGAAGCATTGTCGTCTGTCTGGCGCTTTTTGTCCGATAAAGGAGCTTCGCGTCATTCTCTGTTGATCAATCTCGGCGGGGGAATGCCTTGCGATTTGGGAGGATTCGCTGCCGCTACCTATAAAAGAGGTATCCCGTTTGTTAACCTGCCTACCACTTTACTTGCAATGGTGGATGCTTCGGTGGGAGGCAAAACCGGAATTAACTTTAACGGGTTTAAAAATGAAATCGGGGCTTTTCGTTTGGCTGAAATGGTTCTGATCCATATTCAGTTTCTTGAGACACTCGACCGGGAAAATCTTTTGTCGGGATATGCAGAGATGCTGAAACATGCCCTTATCGATAAATCCGAAACACTTGAAAAACTGATGGTCATGGGTCCATCGGATATTACTGCAAAGGGGCTTTCAGGGCTGGTGGCGGAATCGGTACTGGTGAAAGACCGATACGTTGAGAGCGATCCCCGTGAAAGTGGCATAAGGAAAGCCCTGAACCTGGGACATACCATTGGCCATGCATTCGAGAGTCTGTCTATGAAAAAGGGGGAACCTGTACTCCATGGTTATGCCGTAGCCTGGGGGATTGTTGCTGAGTTGCGCCTGGCCGAAAAAAAGCTGAAGTTCCCTGCTGCAGTTCGTGAAAAAGCAGAAAGATATATTACAGAGATGTATGGGCATCATAATTTTAATGAATCCGATTTTGGTGATTTGTATGCTCTGATGAAACACGATAAAAAGAACAAAGGAGAGAGAATAAACTTTACTTTGCTCGCCGGTGTCGGAAAACCGGTGATTGATGTTGATTGCAGCAGAGATGAAATTTTCAGGGCAATGGGGGAGTAGTCAATTATTAATTGAGGCTGAGGTTGAGGTTGAGGTTGAGGTTGAGGCTGAGACTAAGGTTGAGGTTGAGAGTGCACCACAGATTCTTGCAAGCAAGCGGCATAGCCGCGCGACACAGATTTTTCAATTATCAATTACCAATTACCAATTATCAATTAACCAATTAACCAGCAACCAGCAAATTGATGTTGGGACTAAGGTTGAGGTTGAGAGTGCACCACAGATATCACAGATTTTTCAATGATCAATGATCAATGATCAATGTGCAATTGACCAATTGAAGGAACACGAAACCCCGAACTAGAACTCAAAACTCGAAACCCAAAACTCAAAACTCAAAACCCAAAACTCAAAACTCAAAACCCAAAACTCGTAACTCGAAAACTATGCAAACACTAACAATACATCCTCCCGATCAATTGAAACCGGCAATTATTGATTTGCCATCCTCGAAAAGTATCAGTAACCGGTTATTGATACTCAACGCGTTGTCTTATAGCCCCTGGCCGGTAAAAAATCTGTCGGATAGTGACGATACGCGCGCTCTCTATACGGCATTGCATTCCAATGCCACTATTTTTAACGTAGGAGCAGCCGGTACTACCATGCGTTTTCTTACCGCATTCCTGTCACGGATAGTAGGGGAGTGGACCATTACCGGGAGCGAACGTATGAAAGAACGTCCTATTGGTGTTCTTGTGGATGCCTTGCGCGAAATAGGTGCAAAAATCGATTACCTTGAAAAAGAAGGATACCCGCCGCTGAAAATATTCGGTAGTTCTCTGCAGGGGAAAACACTCGAATTACCCGGAAATATCAGCAGTCAGTACATTTCATCCTTGCTGATGATAGCTCCTCGTATTTCCAATGGTCTTACGCTGAAGCTTATCGGTGATATTACCTCCAGACCTTACATCCATCTTACACTCAAACTGATGGAGCAATATGGTGTAAAGTCGGTGTGGAAAGACGATACGATTACCGTACCCGAACAGCCAATGACGCCTGTTAAAGTGAAAGTCGAGGCCGATTGGAGCGCTGCCTCTTACTGGTTTCAGATTACAGCTTTGGGCGGGAGCGGCATCTCCGTTGTTCTAAAAGGACTAGACCGTTACAGTTTGCAGGGCGATTCAAAGGTTGCTGAACTTTTTGAATCGCTGGGTGTGAAGCATAAATTTTCGCAAAAAGGACTGGTGCTCACCTGTACAGGCGAAACTACCAACCGGTTTGTATACAATTTTACGGATCAGCCCGATCTGGCACAAACATTTGCCGTAACCTGTGCCTGCCTGGGTATTCCGTTTCATCTTACCGGACTACATACGCTTAAAATTAAAGAGACTGATCGCATTACCGCACTTATAAATGAAGCCCGAAAACTTGGCTTTGTTTTCACCACCAACAATGTTGATGATCTTTGTTGGGATGGTACAAAGGAAGAAGAAGAGGATCGGCCACTTTTAAATACTTATCACGATCACCGTATGGCCATGGCTTTTGCACCCGCGTGCCTCACCCAGGGAGCTTTGCAAATCGAAAATCCTTCAGTGGTCAGGAAATCGTACCCTGGCTTTTGGGACGATATGGGAAAAGCCGGTTTTGTTATTGAGAACCAGGATTGAAGTGTCCGCAGATGCACGCAGATAAGCGCAGATGGAACATGATTGGATCGTTAAATCAAATTTCATGAAGAACCAAAATAAAGATTTCCATTTTTTGTATATTTGTAATATGGCAACAATAGTAATAGATATAGACTCCGGTACTGATAAAAAACGCCTTCTTGAGGCATTGCAGCTTTTCAAGGGGGTGAAAGATGTTCATCTGCTTAATGATGACGATTTGGAAAATATTTCCCTGCTAAAAGCTTGTAAAGATGCCCGGAAATCGAAAAAAGTCTCTAAAGAGGATATCTTAAAAGAATTGTAATGCATGTTGAGTTCAGAAATTCTTTTTTGAAGGACATAAAGCGGCTAAAAGATAGAAAAGAAAAAGAGCTGGTAAAAAAGGTTATTGAAGAATGTGAAGCGGCTGAAAGTTCCAGGCAAATTTTACATTGTGAGCCATTGACCAGTAAAGGAAAGTTTTTTAAGATTAAATATGGCCAATACAGATTTGGGGTTTACATTAATAAAGGGACAATCGAGTTTCTCAAATTTGGTACGCGTCAAAGTTTTTACAAAGATTTTCCTCCTTATTGAAAAGTGATTTAACCTGGCTAATTCATAAATTTTCGTCATGAGATGCTCAAATATCAAGAAATAAAAGCATCCCCGCTCGGCGAAGTCTCTGACTTCGTCGTTTTACAACTGTAGTCCCCAGACTACCATTTTAAACAATTTCTCAGCCTAATGTACCACCTGAAAGATTAGGATGTACAATCCATTTTGATCCTTAATCTAATAATCTGTAGTCATTGTGATTTTCACCTTTAAAGATAGCAGATTTCCTGCTTTCATTTGCACCTTTATTAAGCCCTTATGCTGAAAAACAAACATTAGGCGTATTTTGAGAATGTTATAACTTTGTCTTATTTGTGGATGTGCAAGGTTTTTTATAAAAAATCACTGCT
>NZ_AHZV01000075.1 GCF_000250735.1 Anaerophaga thermohalophila str. Valhall | reverse complement strand
TAAAATGATAAAAAGTATCAGGAAAAGACCAAAAGAAATTTCGTAAACCAATAAATCGCCTTATATTTGCACTCGCAAAAAATGTAGGTTGTTTAATTGTAATTTATTGAAAACATGCCCGTAAAAATCAGATTAGCGAGACACGGACGCAAAAGGTATGCTTACTACCACATTGTGGTAGCAGATAGCAGGGCGCCACGAGATGGTAAATACATCGAGCGGATTGGTTCGTACAATCCCAACACAAATCCTGCTACGATTGAACTCAATTTCGACAAAGCCTTAGACTGGCTTGGCAAAGGCGCCCAACCTACTGACACTGCCCGTGCAATTTTGAGTTACAAAGGTGTACTCATGAAAAAACACCTGCTCGAAGGCGTTAAAAAAGGTGCTTTTGACGAAGCCGAGGCTGAACGTCGATTCCAAAAATGGATGGAAGAGAAAGAAGCCAAGATACAGGCCAAAAAAGACCAGGTTTCGGCTGAAAGTGAAAAAGAACGCAAAGCACGTCTCGAGCGTGAAGCAAAAATTAACGCTGAAAGAGCTGAAAAACTGGCCAAACGTAATGCAGAAATGGCTGCCGAAGCAGAAGCAGAACAGAAAGCAGAGAATGCTGAAGCCGATGCCGAAGAAACTGCTGCTGAAGAGCCTAAAGCTGAAACTTCAGAAGAAACAAAGGCTGAAGAACAACCAGCTGCTGAAGAAACCAAAGAAGAAGTTTCTGAAGAACCTAAGTCTGAGACTTCCGAGGAGTCCAAAGCAGAAGAAAAACCAACTGCTTCCGACGAAGAAACCAAAAAGGAAGAATAGTTTTTCATGCTTCTTTTTGAAAGGAAATAAAAAGCCGCCTCATGAGGTGGCTTTTTTATTTAAAAATGTTATTATGAAGATAACATATTT
>NZ_AHZV01000076.1 GCF_000250735.1 Anaerophaga thermohalophila str. Valhall | reverse complement strand
CCGATGCCAATGGCTGTGGTTCAGCGACAGGTAGTACCACTGTTGTAGTGAATGAGAATCCTGTAATCGATGATATTGACAACGACGGCCCTGTATGTGTAGGAGGAACTTTGAATTTGTCAGTCTCTGTATCAGGAGGAAGCACGCCTTACACTTATTCCTGGAGCGGCCCGGACGGATTTGCCAGCTCTGATCAGAATCCGTCTATCACGAATGTTACTTTAGCCAACGCAGGCGATTATGAAGTTGTCGTAACAGATGCCAATGGATGTTCCAGTGCTACAGAAACAACAACAGTTATTGTTAATAGTCTGCCTACTGTAACACTTGACGATGCTTCCACTTGTGACGGACACGACATAACTTTAACAGCTTCATCGTCGGGAGGAAGCGGTAATTATGTTAACTTTGTGTGGTACGACGGAGGCGGAAATGTTATTGCAAGTGGAGCCTCCAGTCAGTTAACACTTACAGGGACTGACGTTGAACTGGCCAATGATGGTGCCACCTACAGTGTTACAGTTGAAGATGATAATGGCTGTATTAGTGCAGCTGACGATATGATACTGACAGTCAATGAAAATCCGATTGTTACTATTAATGCCGGCGATCCGGAAATGGATATTTGCGCTGGTGATGATCTTGAGCTTGATGCCAATGCAACAGGAGGTAATGGTTCATATTCATATCAGTGGGAATTGCCAGACGGGTCAACTATGTCCGGTCAGCAAATTACAATTCCGGCTGTTACCGTCTCTGGTGATGATGGTGTTTATACGGTAACTGTTACTGATGGTGTTACCTGTTCAGGAACAGCACAAGTAGATGTAAATGTCATAGAAATTACTGCTACGCTTTCTGCTTCGGCAACTACCGTTTGCGAAAATAATAAGGAGATTACCTTTACTGCCGCTGGTGGTGATCAATACGAATTCTTCCGGTTCAATAGTGATGCAGGCACATGGCGTCCCGTTCAGGGGCCCGATGCCAATGATGAGTATGTAACTGATCAACTTAATGACGGTGATCAGGTTTATGTTCATGTATTTGGAAGTGGCTGTGAAGATATTTCTGATACTATTGATATTACTGTAAGGGAAAATCCAACCATCAGTTTTAACCCTGGAAATGTAACAGAAGTCTGCGAAGGAGAACAGATTGTTATTATGGTTCAGGCCAGTGGAGGTGATGGAAACTATACATACGAATGGTACCAGGATGGAACTCTTATACCGGGGGTAAGCACCCACCCATATACTATTAATAATGCCTCTCTTTCCGATGCAGGGAATTACGAAGTCATTGCGATTGATGATGACGGAAATGGATGTCCGAGTAACACAATTGATGAAGATGTCATTGTGCACGCATTACCGGAAGTTAATCTGGTTGCTGATCCACCTTCTGCTTTGCAAGGTACCGAAGTTACCTTTACTGCAAACGGAAGTGGAGGTGACAGTTTTGTTTTCTATGTAAATGAAAATGAAGTACAGAATGGGTCCAGTGATACATATACCACTAATACACTTGCTGATGGTGATTCTGTAAGTGTTCAGGTATACAGCACCTTTGGCTGTCGTACCGACGACTATCTGATAATGAGTGTTTATGAAGGGGTTGATTTACCACTTGTAGATGTAATTAATGAGGAATACTGTGAAGGTTCAGGCGGTGCTACGGTTGAAGTAACCAATCCGCAATTGGATATTACTTATGAGATTGTTTTCGAGGATGAAAGTGCTACCTCATATCCTTCAATTATTTATGATGGAAACAATCAGGTAATATGGAATAATGTGGTGGATGATAACCCGCCTGTTGGCACCAACTATTTTGTAAAAGCTTATCGTGCTGCTGTGCCTTCTGAATATCAACTTAGTGACACCATTGAAATAGTTGAACATCCATTACCAACAGTTGATACGATGACTGTTGACGGAACATTAGTGCCTGTCCCGGGTGGGCTTACGGTGAGTGACTGTAATGCCGGAAGTGGTTACATAATAGGTCTTGAAGATCAATGGAGTGCCTATACATACGAATTAATACTGAATGGAAGTCAGGTTCTTGAGACCAAAAATGGTGGAAGTGTACCGTTTACATTTGATAATGCATACAGTTTTGTTGGTACTTATACCATAAGGGCAATCACCGGTTTTGGTTGTAGTGCCATGATGGCAGGTAGCTTTACCATCGAGGGTGATGAACTTCAATTATTTGATTTGCAGGCAGAAAACAATGGTCGTTACTGTGAAGGTGATCCGGATGGTGTAGAGCTTTACCTCGAAGGTTCTGAAAACAACGTTGATTATATTTTACGTCGTGACGGAATTGAAATTGATACAATTACCGGTGATGGTTCTGCTCCTCTCATTTTAGGTATGTATGATGAAGAAGGTGAATATACCGTTGTGGCTTATTCATCCGGAGGTTGTCCATATTTGATGAATAATAGTATTGATGTAGAGGAAGTTCCGTTACCTGGTCCGGGAAATTTATCAGCCTCAAATGGAGGCCATTATTGTGAAGGAGGTCAAGGTGTAAATCTTACTTTGGAAAATCAGGAAGAAGGATTAACCTATTATCTTATTTATGAAAGCAATGATACTGTGGCCGTGCATAATGGAGTGAGTGGCGGTGCTGATGTTAATTTCATAAATGATGCTGACGGAACAGAATGGTTCGCTTCTGAGGGTGAGTATTATGTTATATCAGAAACTAATGATCTGGGATGTGTTTCATCTGTAAGTAACTCAGTAACTGTTGAGACAGACCCATTGCCCGAAAATAGACCGATACTGGGAGAATTAGGATTCTGTCCGGGTGGAGAAACTTATTTGTATATTGAGAATTCCCAAAACGACGTTGAATATCAATTGTTTGATGTTGTGGATGATGTCTCTTATGGAAGTGCTGTAAGTGGCAATGGCTCAACATTAAGTTTTGCTGTTGTTGACAGCTCTTCTTATACTGTTCATGCTATTAATACAATAACCGGGTGTGAAAGAAACTTTGAAGACACTGTTAAAGTTGTAGAGTATGATGCTCCGGATAGTACATTAAATATTGATGTAAATATTGTTTCTGTTTCCGGGGATCCTTGTGGCAGTGAGAAAGCAGTGGTGTCCGTGTTGGAACCGGAAGAAAATGTTACATATTATCTATGGCGCGAAGATAAAAGTGCTTATAGTAGTTTTGTTGAAGTTACACAACCAGGTTTAGATACGATAGCATTTCCTGACTCGATTATGGACAGTGGCGGTAATTACTATATCACCGCTATAGGGAACACCGGATGCGAAGTTCGATTGGAAGATGCGAGTGGTAAACTTGATAATATTAGTACAGCCGGTGCAATGACGGTTTACGGTTTGCAGGCTGATGATAATTTATGTCAGGGTGATGGCGCTACAACAGTCAGCACAACAGGTAGTGAAACAGGGGTGACCTACTCATTACGATTTGTTGCAACAGATGATATTTATGGTACAAGTGTGTCAGGGGATGGAAATCCAATTGATTTTAGCCCCGATGTCTCTTCCAATAGTTACTTCTATCTGGAAGCAAATAATGGTTCAGGTTGCACAATGGTGATGGACAGTATTCGAATAGAATTTAATCCTTTACCAAAGGCTTTTGAAATGACCGGATCAGGTGTTTATTGCGATATGTCTGCTGGGGGTGCACAAGTTGGACTGAATGGATCCGAATTTGGTGTAGATTATTTTCTGCTTGAAGAAAATGCCGGACAAGCTGATGTTGAAGAAGGTAGATATGACGGTGGGCCTATTACTTTTGATGTACTAGTTCCTAATGGTACATATACTGTTTTTGCAAGAAATCAAACGACAGGTTGTACCTCAAGTATGAAAGATACTGTAAGAGTAACTTATCAGGATACACCGCTCCAACCAAATTTTGTTACAAATCCAGTTGTTTCGTGTGGTCAGGAATATACAGGAATAGAAATCGATAATGCGGTATCGGGTGTAGATTATGAATTGGTTGAGATTTCAAATGTTGATTCTGTTATAATTACCAGAACAGCAAATAGCGATGGCAATTTTGTTATTTCACCGGTTGCCAGTGGAAGCTACTATGTAAAAGCATCATGGGGAGGTTCCTGTGCGGTAATTTCAGAACAAATTGACATAGAGACTGGAGAGATTGTATTGCCAGCTCAGGTAGAGGATTACAGCATGAATTATTGTCATGGAGAGCCCATTTCAATAACTGCTTTTATAGACTCAGAGGAGTGGACTTATGAATTGGCAGATGAGAATCAAAGTGTATTAAGTCATATTAACGGGAGCGTTGGGGTTGATAATACAATTAGCTGGACGTTCGACAGTACAGAAATATCTCAAAGATATTATGTTCGTGTTTCTGATGGTACCGGGTTCTGTGGCGAGGAATATAGCAGTGAAATCAGTATCTCTGTTGCTCAAGCTGTTAATCCTCCGGATATTTCTTCCGATACAGTTCTTTATTGCTCCGAAGACCCAAATAGAGGAACTGTTTTTATTGAAAATTCATCGTCTGATTATGCATATTACCTTTATCGTTCAGAAGATACTTCAACATATTTGAGAAGATTATTTGGAGAAGATGGGAATAATATTGCTTTTGAAGCCCTTGATAGTTCTGAGTATGTTATCAATGCTATTGATTTGTCTTCAGGTTGTGAAAGCGAGTTTGATACAGTGATGGTATTTCCTTATTCTTCTCCCGAATATATTGACAGTTATATTAGCGACATTTTACGAGGGATTAATGCTAATGACACACTTTATCTTGGAGACAATGGGTTATCAATTGATGTTGCCAATATGCAAAGTGATTTGAATTATTACCTCATTAATGAAGAGGAAGATACAGTAGAATTTGATAGTAGCATTGGTGGCACCATTGATATTAATAATCCGGGAGAATATCAGTTATTTGTTCAGTACTCTGATGTACCATGTGAGCCTGTTCCATACAATGGCGTCTTGTATGTATTTGAAGATATGTTAGAAGCACATCCTGCATTCATTTATCTTAATGATAATGAAGTTAGTGATACAGTGACTGTCAATGTTACAAAAACTCATATTGATATTGATAACTTGAATTTCTTCTTTTCAGAAACCGGGACAAATTTTTATGAAGCTGATTTTGGTCTAATACAATTTAAGGACCCAACCACAGGTTTTGTTGAGTATACTAAAGCACCTTCATTTTTCGGTGTGGACACCATTATTTATTGTGTAGAGAATCTTTTAGAACCGTCAAGGTGGGATCAGGACACAATATTTGTTTATGTTGGTAATAAAAATATGACAGAGGATAGATCCATCTTTATTCCCAATGCTTTCTCTCCAAATGGTGATGACATAAATGAGTATTTTGTAATATCTTCCAACCAGTCGAAGACTGAAGAAAGCACCTTAGAAGTGTTTAACAGGTGGGGAACGTTAGTCTATCGTTCCCAAGGTAAAGTATATAAGAACGATTGGGATGGCAAAGCAAATATAAGTAACATGGTAACTATTGGCGATGAATTACCCAACGGAGTCTATTTCTACGTTTATACAATAAAGGCTAATGTAGATGGAGAAACGGTTATTAAGAAATTCAACGGTTTCGTCGAACTTCGTCGCTAATCGCAAGCATAATTCTAAACCCGTAACTATGAAGGAAAGGTTATATATAACAGGCATATTGATATTGATGTTGGTTTTCGGGGCCTCTTTAAAGGCCCAGGACCAGTATCAATTCAATCACTATATTGCCAACCAGGGGTTATTAAATCCTGCATATAATGGTACAAGGGATATTATAAGCGGACTGTTGATACACCGGAGCCAATGGCTTGGAATGGAAGGAGCACCAATGAACCAGGCTTTAAATGTTCACAGTCCCATCGAAGAAACCAACCTGGGAGTCGGTCTGGTTCTTGTTAATGATCATATTGGCTTTAGTAATACTTTTGATGCATTTGCAGCCGCTTCATACAAATTGCAAATCGACCGTAACGATCGTTTTCTTTCATTTGGTTTGCAGGCCGGGGTTAGTTCATTGGTATGGGACGGAACCAAAGCCGAAGTTAATGATCCGGGTGATCCCGTCTTCGACAGTAAAGAATCAAAGATGATTTTTAATGTTGGATTTGGAGCTTATTTTTATTCAGACACCTATTTTGCAGGATTCTCTGTGCCAAAAATATTTAGCAACCAGTTTGATGAAGACCCCAATGTTAATGACTTTAAAAATACACTGGATCTGAAGAATATGCATTCCTATCTTTACGGGGGTTATGTTTTTGAGCTTGAGGATGTGATAATTAAGCCAACCATGCTTGTGAAGTATGTTTATGGTGCACCCTTACAATTAGATATTACCGGAAACGTTATGTTTATGGACAGACTTTGGTTAGGACTGTCTTACCGGACCATTTCCGATGTTGTTTTCCTGGGCGAATATATTATCAATGATCAGTTTACTGTAAGGTATTCTTTTGATTATCCGATAAGTGAATTGAACCAGTTCAACAATTACGGAACACATGAAATTAGTCTGCAATTTGATTTTTCGTTTAACAGCAGACCAGGAATGCGTTCTATACGATATTTTTGATGTGTTCTTCCATTTCGAAATTTTTGCAATATGAAGCTAAAAAAGATATTTTCACTTATAATGCTCTTCATCCTCTCTTTATCAATGGTACTGGGACAGAGCCGAACCATAAGGAGAGGAGATAAGTTTTTTGAAAATGAGGAATACTTTAAGGCCCTTCAGTATTATAATGACGCAAAAAACCAGGGAGAGGAGTTATCTGTCGATGTTCAGAGACGAATAGCACATTGCTATTATTATTTGAACGAAATTGATCGGGCATATAATGCTTTTGATGATCTGAAAGGGAAACTAAAGCCCGAAGACCTTGTCAATTATGCACTATCTGCTCATAAAAACGGTTTTTATCAGGAAGCCATTGATTTGTACCGGAAAACACGACAATATAACGTGGGAAATCAGGCTCAGATCAAGAAATTAATGGAATCCTGTGTTTGGGCCCTTGAGCATAACGAGTTCAATCCAAATTTCTATGTTAACCCCTCTGATTTTTTGACCTTCGGGCAATCCTTTGGTATTCAGTATTACAAAGACGGAGTTGTTTATTCTTCATCGTCCGAAGATGAAGGTGGTAGCGGGAATGTCGACAGGTATGGAAAGGAATTCCTGAATCTTTATTATTCTGAACTGGGGGAAAGCGGTGAGATATTGAGTAAACGCCTTTTCGACGAAAATATGGTCTTTGATTATCATGTGGGGGCCATTTCTTTTACTTCCGACCAGAAAACCATGTATTATACGAGGTCGGTAAGAATCCCCGGCGGAGAAAGTCGGATAAAGATATATTCTGTCGAGTTTGACGGAGAGCATTGGGTCAACGAAAGGGTGCTACCAATTAACAGTAATGACTACGACTGTGCCTATCCTGCAGTAACGCCTGATGACCGCTACCTGGTATTTGCCTCAAATATGAAGGGAGGATACGGTGGAACCGACCTTTATGTGGCAGAACGTTATGACGACGGCCGGTTTGGCCAACCGAGAAATCTTGGATCGCAAATCAACACATTTGGTGATGAACGGTTCCCGTTTGTGAGCAAAAATTATGTACTATATTACAGCAGCGACGGGTTGAAAGGATTTGGCGGATTGGATATTTTCAAAGCAGAAAAAACAGGAGAAGCTTCATGGGGTAATCCGATGAATATGATGCGACCTTTTAATTCCAATAAGGATGATTTCGGGTATGTGATAGATCCAAACGATCCCAACCGGGGATTTTTGTCTTCTAACAGGATTAGTAGCGGTGAAGATGTAATTTTTTATGTTGAGCCCAGAAATCCAGAAGATGAAGAGGAAGAGTCGGAAGAAATGTTACCTATGGGTGGTATTTTGTATGATGAGGATGTAAGTGTTGAAGAGGAAATGCCTATGGGAGGTCTCGAGGTACTGCCTGATGCCGAACCTGAACCCGAACCTGAGCCGGAGCCGGATTTGTCGGCATTTCCGGATGCCTTGTCCACTCGTGTAACGAGTACATTTAACGGGACTCCTGTTGAAAAGGCCTCTATTCTTCTCAAAGACAATTCCACAAATGAAACTGTGGTAGAGGGAAGTACTGATAAAAACGGAAGAGTGCATTTGATTTTACCGGATGAATACAGGAAAAAGGATCAGTCGTTTGAAATATCCGTTACCAGGGGGGATGAATATAAAAAGATGAATATGATTGTTGATATCATGGAACTGGAAGACATTGCCAGAAACGGCATCGCCCTTACACCTGTTTTTGATGATGTTGTCCTTGATGATATCGGAACAATGATTATTCCTTATCGTGGAGAAAGTATTACCGATGAAGGAAGGGAGGTACTCAATAAACTGGCAGCATATTTGCAAAATAATCCGAATGTTGTTGTTAAGCTGAACTCCCATACTGATGCCAGAGGTGATAAATACAACAATTTGCTGGTTTCACAAAAGGTTGCTGAGAAGGCTGAAAACTATCTGATGGAAAGAGGAATTGATGACGAAAATGTAATTCCGCGTGGATATGGAGAGAGATATTTGGTAAATAAATGTCATCGCGGGAAGGTGTGCGACGAAAGTGAACATCTCGAAAACCGGAGAATTGAAGTAGTTGTATGGAGAATGCTGAAATAAACAAAACAAGAATAGAAAATTTAGATCGTAAACAATGATAAAAATATTCAAATATTCTTTTTTGGGAGCGGTTTTGTTATTGCATTCATTTTGGGGTGATGCATTGGCGGATAAACTCGCCCATCTGCGTTCTGCCAAAAAAATTGTTGCAGTTCATGAAATTTCTTCTCCCTACTTTGCAATTCAGATTCTTGCTTTGAAAAGACCGCCGCAAAATCCTTCTTTTTTTAAAAACATTGATAAAGCGAACGAATATGTTTGTGCCGATGGTTATGTACGTTATACTGTTGGAGGGTTTGATTCAAAAGAGGAGGCCAGACAAAATATCCCCATGGTAAAATCAATGGGATATACTGAATGTTTTGTGGTTGATGTTCGCGACTATAACCTGAAAAGAGGTACTTCGACAAAGGTCTCGTCCGAATATAAAGTAGATGAAAACACGGATTATACTGTACAGATTGCTGCATTCCGATATCCTGTTTATACTTCTGAATTTGAAGAATTTGATGATGTAATGGAGTTTTATCCGGATGATAGAATTTACAGATATACCGTAGGCCGCTATTCAGGTGAAGAAGCAGAGAGGGCATTGGAACGAATAAAGTCGATGGGATATCCGCAGGCACATTTGGTTCCCTTAGAGAAATACAAACCTTACCGAATTGAGTAGTATTTTTTGTATTTTTGTATGAACAGCAAGCCGGCCTGTCGCCCAAATAAGGGAGGAAAGTCCGGACAACACAGAGCGCCGCGCTTCCTAACAGGAAGATGGCCGTGAGGCCATGCAGGTGTAACAGAAAAGAACCGCCTTCGGGTAAGGGTGAAAAGGTGGGGTAAGAGCCCACCGGTTTCGGTGGTGACACCGGAAGCCGTACACCCCGCGGGTTGCAAGACCATGTATATCCCGGTTCCTTTCAGGTACGGGGTTGCTCGCTCCGGTTCCTTTTTTTGGAAGCCGGGAAGGGTAGGTCGCTAAAGAAAGCAGGTGACTGCTTTCGCAGATCAATGACAGGCACCCTGGTAACAGGGTACAGAATCCGGCTTACAGGTTTGCTGTTTTATTTTTATTTCATGAAGGATCTTTTTAACAAAATACGAATATTCCTGTTAGAAGACATTTGGAGAATTAGCAGGGATGAAACAAGTAAACGGCAATTTTGGTTAATCCGTTTTCTTCGCATTTTTTCACTTGCTGTTCGCCGGTTTGTAATCGACCAATGTCAGATAAAGGCATCGGCACTCACTTTTTTTTCTCTTCTCTCTGTTGTTCCTGTTGTTGCCATGGCTTTCGGAATTGCTAAGGGATTTGGCTTTAGGGAAACGTTGGAACAGGAACTTCAAAAACGTCTTGTCGGACACGAAGAAGTAGTTAAATGGGTGCAGGAGTTTGCACTCGACTATCTGGACAACACCAAAGGGGGAATGATCGCCGGTATTGGTTTTGGTATTTTACTGTTTCTGGTAATGCGGCTGATGAACAGCATTGAAGAATCATTTAATGATATCTGGGACGTTAAAAAATCCCGTTCTCTTCTTAGAAAATTTAGTGATTACGTTTCTTTGGTACTGGTTGGTATTCTTTTATTGGTTACTTCCGGCAGTATTGTTGTTTTTATTTCCAATCAGATGCGCGATTTGGGGGTAGTTAGTTATGCCAGCGGTTTTTTGGTTTGGGTTGCTCCATATCTCCTGGTCTGGCTTGTTTTTTCCTTGTTTTTCATGATCATGCCCAACACCAGGGTTAAACCGCTTTCTGCTGTTTTCGGAGGAGTGATTGCAGGGACACTTTTTTTGGCGGTACAATACGGATACATCTATTTTCAGGTTGGTGTTTCACGGTATAATGCTATTTATGGCAGTTTTGCAGCCTTACCGCTTTTCCTGATCTGGATGCAAACAAGTTGGAATATTGTGCTTTTTGGTGCCGAGCTGGCTTTTGCCCATCAAAATGAAAGAAGTTTTGAGTTCGAAGTTGATACACGTAATATGAGCGTATATGCTCAAAAACTGGTGAGCATCTTAATTGTAAGAGAGGTTGTCAAAGCTTTTGATCGAAAAGAAAAGCCGCTTTCAGTATCTCATCTGGCCGAAAAATTGAAACTGCCCATCAGACTGGTTACCGATCTTGTTTATAAACTTTTTGATGCCGGTGTTTTGGCAGAACTCGAAAACGACAGTAAGGACGATACTGTGATTATGCCAGCATATGATATTAATAAAATGACCATTTCCGATATTCTACATCAAATTGAACATACGGGTTATTCTGAAACCATTCTTGAGAGAACCAATGCTGCCGAACTGATTCGAACAAAATTTGACAGTTTTGACCGGGTTGTCTATGAATCGCAGGAAAACATTCTACTGAAAGATATTTAAAAGTAACAGACAGGCAGAAGTTTAACAGGCAGAAGGCATATGTGATAAATCTTGTGCAGAAAAGAATTTTTCAGATTGTTCCGAAGATTTGCCTGATAAGCAAACATCTAACTGCGTATGATAAATGATCGGTATAGAGCTTTTTATAGTTTGAGTTAGATGAAGGCTTTGTACAACAATGCCGTAAAATGGGATTAGAAGCAAGCTTCAGCATGGTGAAAACTTATTAAATTTCAATTCAGAGATAGAAAATATTTACGGAAATGCTTATATTGGTTTCACAAAAGATTGATACTATTTTGGTGTTAACCAATGTTATTTTGCGTAATTATGAGAAAGATGAATAAACTTTTCTTAGGTGGTTTTCTGGCCTTCAGTATATTTCTGATTTCTTGTTCAACAGTTCCGATAACCGGACGAAAGCAGATGAATCTTTTGCCTGAATCGGAAATAATGGCAATGAGTTTAAGTCAATACAACGAATTTTTAAGTCAGAACAAATTATCGGAAGATAAGAAAAATGTTGAAATGGTTCGCCGGGTAGGGAACAGGATTGCCTCTGCGGTAGAACAATATTTCAGAGAGCACGGGATGAGTGACCGTTTGAAGAATTTTGAATGGGAATTCAACCTGGTAGAAGATGATACTCCTAATGCCTGGTGTATGCCCGGGGGTAGAGTGGTTGTTTATACCGGTATTTTGCCAATAACCGAGGACGAAACGGGGCTTGCTGTAGTAATGGGACACGAAATTGCTCATGCTGTCGCCCGACACGGCAACGAAAGAATGAGCCAGCAATTGACTGTTCAGGGATTTGGAACTGCTCTGGCCATTGCCATTGATGAAAAACCCGAGCAAACGAAAAATATATTTATGGCTGCTTATGGCCTTGGTAGTCAATTGGCTTATGTATTACCTTATTCACGCACTCATGAAACAGAGGCCGACCAAATGGGGCTGATTTTCATGGCAATGGCCGGTTACAATCCACAAGAAGCAGTCGACTTCTGGCAGCGTATGTCCGAGCTCGGGGGACAAAAACCACCTGAATTTTTGAGTACGCACCCGGCCGACGAAACAAGGGTAAACAATTTAAAAGAGTTTATGCCCGAGGCGATGAAATATTATAATCCGAATGGAGATTGAGGACAGTTCTGCGCAGCATGGACAGCTTTGTGAGCAGACTTTTCAGATGATCGAGATGTAGCATATTAGCACCATCACTTTTAGCATTGGCAGGATCGAAATGAGTCTCCAGAAAGATACCGTCGCAACCTACCGAAATCCCTGCTTTTGCTATGGTCTCAATTAGTTCCGGTTTGCCACCGGTTACGCCTGTTGCCTGATTGGGTTGCTGCAATGAGTGTGTGATGTCAAGTACTACCGGTACATTCATCTTTTGCATGACGGGAATACCGCGGTAATCTACAATCAGATCCTGATAACCAAAAGTAGTCCCCCTTTCTGTTACCATTACCTGATCGTTACCGCTGTCGCGCACTTTATTAATGGCAAATATCATTGCTTCGGGTGCCAGAAACTGGCCTTTCTTAATATTGACAACTTTTCCTGTTTTTGCTGCCGCCACCAGAATATCAGTTTGGCGACACAGGAAAGCCGGAATTTGCAATATATCAACGTACTCGGCTGCCATTGCTGCTTCGGAGGCAGAATGAATGTCGGTTATGGTTGGGATATCAAATGTTTCGGATACTTTTCTGAGAATTTTAAGCGCTTTTTCATCACCTATTCCCGTAAACGAATCAATGCGCGAACGATTGGCTTTACGATACGAGCCTTTAAATACATAAGGAATTTTCAGATCATTGGTTACCTCTGCCGCTTTTTCTGCAATTCTTAGAGCCATCTCTTCTCCCTCAATGGCACATGGTCCGGCCAGAAGAAAAAACTGATTGCTCCCGGCGTTTTTAATTTTTCGGAATGCTGTTGATATTCATTCGTATAAAATTTATTTAAGTCATTGGCCGAATGTTACTCACATGATTAAAGTTTATACATATTCATTAGTCACAACCCTTGTCATGCTCGTTTCATTTGCATAAAATTAGTCTAAGTTATTGGTCTGATGAAACTCGTGTGATGGGGATTTATACATGTTCTCTTGTGAAAATCCTTGCCATGCTCGTTTCATTAGTATAAAATTTATTTTTCAAGGCCTAATGAAACTCCTTTCCTGTCTGTCCCTATTTATTGGGGATTTCCCGGGACTGGTTTCATCTTACATTTCATCTTCAAAATTTTAATTGATCTTTGTCCTTTAAAAATCTGTGTACGCTCGGCTCTGCCGCTTTGCTTGCAAAGAATCTGTGTTATCTGTGGTGCAACCTTTACCTCAATCTCAATGCGGGTTTCGTGTTTCGAGTTTCGTGTTTTGAGTTTCTAACTTCTGCCTTCTATCTCTGTGTTCTCTGTGGTGAATTCTCAGCCTCAACCTCAGCCTCAACCTCAGCCTCAACCTCAGCCTCAACCTCAGCCTCAGCCTCAACCTCAACCTCAACCTCAACCTTAACCTTAACCTCAATCTCAACCTCAATCAGGGTTTCGTGTTTCGTGTTTAATAAATTGATAAATTGATAATTTGAAATATATAAATTGGTCATTGATCATTGATAATTGATAATTGATAATTGATCATTTATTTTCTTCCTTTCCAAAGTTTATTCATCCGTTCTGCAATTTTTGCTTCCTGCTGGTTATTCTGAGGAAAGAATAGTTTCGTGTTTTTAATTTGTTCAGGTAAATAATCCTGAATTACAAAATTATCTTTAAAGTCATGGGCATATTTGTATTCTTTTCCATAGTTGAGTTGCTTCATCAATTTAGTCGGAGCATTTCGCAGATGCAAAGGTACAGGAAGATTTCCGGTTTTTTGTACAATTTCCTGAGCATTGTTGATGGCTTTATAGGCAGAGTTGCTTTTAGGACTTGTAGCAAGATAAATGGTTACCTCACTCAAAATGATTCGTGACTCGGGCCATCCTACCATGTTAATGGCTTCAAATGCATTAGTGGCCAGTAATAATGCATTCGGGTTTGCCAGTCCGATATCTTCAGAGGCCGAAATGATTAATCGCCGGGCTATAAACTTTGGGTCTTCACCACCTTCAACCATTCTGGCCAGCCAGTAAACAGCCGCATCTGGATCACTGCCGCGGATGGATTTTATAAATGCTGAAATGATGTCGTAATGAATTTCTCCGTTTTTGTCGTACTGAGCCGGGTTTTCCTGAAGGTGTCTGGTTACGTTCTCATTGGTTATCTCAATGGTTTCTTCGTCGGTGAATGAATTACTGATAAGCTCAATGATGTTAAGGAATTTTCTTGCATCTCCTCCTGCAAATCTGAAAAGAGCATCATCTTCTTTCAATTCTATTTTCCTGTTTTTTAATACCGGGTCTTCTGTGCATATACGACCGAACAGTACCATCAAGTCTTCCTTTTCGAGGGGTTTCAGTACATAAACCTGACAACGAGAAAGAAGGGGAGAAATAACTTCGAACGAAGGGTTCTCCGTAGTGGCACCGATCAGCGTAACAGTGCCTTCTTCTACAGCGCCTAACAGGCTGTCTTGTTGTGATTTGCTGAACCGGTGTATCTCGTCAATAAATAGGATGGGAGATGCCGAGTTAAAAAATCTTGACTTTTTGGCTTTTTCAATCGCTTCACGCACATCTTTTACTCCTGAGCTCACGGCGGAGAGAACAAAGAAAGGTCGTTCAAGCTGATTAGCAATTATCCTGGCAAGGGTTGTTTTTCCAACCCCTGGAGGTCCCCATAAAATAATAGAAGAAACCCTCCCTGATGTAACCATCTGATACAATATTGATCCCTTACCAACCAGATGTTTCTGGCCAATGTATTGATCAAGTGTTCGTGGTCGCATTCGT
The DNA here is from genome assembly GCF_000250735.1 of Anaerophaga thermohalophila str. Valhall. Lineage (GTDB taxonomy): Bacteria > Bacteroidota > Bacteroidia > Bacteroidales > Marinilabiliaceae > Anaerophaga > Anaerophaga thermohalophila_A. The sequence goes on along the minus strand of NZ_AHZV01000076.1, from coordinate 53,689 downwards.
TCTGCCAGAGGGGGATATCCATTCATACAAAGGGAGTCTTTTTATTATTTGCTGACAAAGTTAAGAAAATATTTAGCCCTGAATTTCTTATAAACAAAATGTTTGGAAAATTGAAAAAAGTGCCGTAAATTCCAAATAATGTGACAAAAACCAATATTTGTTTTAATGTTTTTTAAGCCTGCTGAGGAACATATTAAATGATGATAAAAAACAGGTAAAATCATAGCAATTCTGCTAATTTTGCGAAAAAAATAAAATACATTTCAAATTATGGATATTCTAAACAAAATAAAAGTACGTGCTGCTGAAAACAAGAAAAGAATAGTTCTTCCCGAAGGAACAGAAGAAAGAACTTTAAGAGCTGCCGATGAAGTTCTTGAGGAAGGTTTTGCCGATATTATTCTTATCGGCAACCCTAATGACATTGAAAAGGAAAGCCGTCGCCTGGTTCTGAAGAATATTACCAGGGCTAAAATTGTTGATCCTTCTGATCATCCCAAAAAACGTGAATACATTGATTTGCTTGTTGAGTTAAGAAAGAAGAAAGGAATGACACATGAGGAAGCATCGAAGCTTGTGGAGAATCCCCTTTATCTTTCGGTTCTGATGATCAGGAATGGTGACGCCGATGGTGAAGTTGCCGGTGCTGATAATGCTACAGGCGATGTGTTGCGTCCTGCTTTTCAGATTGTTAAAACTCAACCGGGCATTAGCGTTGTTTCGGGGGCATTTATAATGATTCTCAAAGATAAAGAATTCGGGGAAGATGGCATTATTATTTTTGCTGATGGTGCCGTTCATCCGGATCCAACAACTGATGAACTCGCTGAAATTGCAGTTTCTACGGGGCAAACCGCCAGAAATCTTCTTGGCTTTGAACCCCGGATCGCCATGTTGAGCTTTTCCACAAAGGGAAGTGCCAAACATGAAATGGTTGATAAAGTAGTGAAGGCTACCGAACTGGCCAAACAAAAAGATCCCTCTCTTAAAATTGACGGAGAGTTGCAGGTAGATGCTGCAGTGATTCCTGAAATTGGACACAAAAAGGCCCCGGACAGTGAAATTGCCGGAAAAGCCAATGTCTTTATTTTTCCCTCGCTTGAATCGGGTAACATTGCTTACAAACTTGTTCAGAGGCTTGCTCATGCAGAAGCCATCGGGCCGGTTTTGCAGGGTATGGCAGCACCTATTAATGATTTGTCAAGAGGTTGTTCGGTTAGCGATATTGTGAGTTTGGTTGCAATTACTGCTAATCAGGCAATAGGTAAATAATTATATTGTTCCCGGCCGGAGATTTCCCGGCCTTTTTATTTGCTATTACAGCATATTTCGTTAACCCCTTACAAGCATTTGATGATAAGATGTTTATGACAATAATTTTTTTGTAACCAAAATGCATGTTATCAGGCCTGTAAGATTTATTTTATATCTAATAATGAGTGCGGTATAAAAAGCATATTTTTGTCAAAATCAAGGCGTTTTAAATTTTTGTACCGGAGTTAACCTGTTGTTAATAAGGATGCAAAAATTTAAAACAACACAGAGTTTGGCAACAAAGATGCTTTTTAGACCTCACTCAATAATCAATAGATCGTTATATTATTAGATTTAAGATATAAGATGATTCGTATCTCGTTGAAAATATGCATTTTATTAAAATAAACTCCTTTGATATAACCAGTTGAATATAAGGTATTTAAAAAAGCTTGACGGACTATTGAATAATCTGATAATCTGATAATCTGATAATCTAATAATCTAATAATCTATTATATAGTCTTATTCCGAAAAACAAAAAAGAAGAATGTAGAGATGGCAGAAATTGTTGTTGAACCTATTGAAAGATATGCTTTAAGTGCCAGGCGGCGTGTCAAAACCCTGTTTTCTAAAATTGGTGTTGTAGGCTGCGGGAAGGAAGGTCAGAATATAGTTCGTATTGCAGCATGGCATGGTATTGAAGTGGTTTTTATTGAATTGAGCGAAGAAAAAATTCAGAATTCACTGGACAGCATCAGCAAGGAACTTGACAGCCGAATAGAGAGCTGGGGATTGACTTCAGGAGAAAAACGCGCCATTATGGGCCGTATTAAGGGTTCTCTTGATTTTCAGGATCTTGCCGGTTCCGACTTTGTGATTGAAGCCATCCGGGCTGATGAGAAAACCGGTCTTCGCAGCATCGATGTTCGGAAAGATGTTTTTCACAAAATAGAGCAGGTGGTTGACCGCGATGCCATTATTGCAACCAATTCAACCACAATCATAATTACCGAACTGGCCAGCGAACTGGAACATCCCGATCGCTGTGTTAGTCTTCATTTCTTTGTTACTTCTCCCGAGGCTCGTATTATCGAGGTGGTGAAGGGACTTTATACTACCGACGAGGTATATAAAAAGGTTTGCACCTTTGTAAAACTTATCAACAGGGAAGTTATTCCGGTGGAAGAATCGGCCGGACTGATTAGTATCCGTCTGTTTGTAACTCTACTGAACGAGGCTTGTGAAGCATTGATGGAAGGTGTGGCTACCGCTGATAATATCGATAAAACAATGATAATAGGTATGGGGATGCGATATGGCCCGTTCAGAATGGCTGATATCATTGGGCTTAATAAGGTGGAAAAATGGATGGAGAATCTTTACGAAGAGTTCGGAGGACCAAAGTATAAGGCTTCACCTTTAATTAAGCGGCTTGTCAGAGCCAAGCGTCTTGGAGTGCAAACGGGACACGGGTTTTTTAAATATGATGCCAACGGAAATAAAATTGAAGAGTAAAGATATTAGAAATGAAGGTATTAGTTCTTAATTGCGGAAGTTCATCAATTAAATATCAGTTGTTTAACATGGTCGATTCCACCTGGGATGTTATGGCAAAAGGAGGGGTTGAAAAAGTAGGACTTAAGGGGTCTTTTCTTAAACACGAAAAATCTTCGGGAGAGAAAGTGCTGCTTGAGGGTGAAATTCTTGACCATCAGACAGGAATCGATTACATTCTTGGTGTCTTAATAAGTGAAAGACACGGCTGTATTAATGATCTGAATGAAATTGATGCAGTAGGCCACAGGGTTGTTCATGGTGGAGAAATGTTTAACTCCAGTGTTTTTATTACAGACGATGTAATAAAAAAGATGGAAGAGTGTATCGAGCTTGCTCCTTTGCACAATCCTCCGAATCTTAAAGGTATTAATGCCATATCATCTCTTCTTCCCGATGTTCCGCAGGTTGGGGTTTTTGATACGGCTTTTCATCAAACTATGCCCAAATATGCTTATATGTATGCAATTCCTCAGGCCCTTTATAAGAAGTATGGTATCCGGCGGTATGGATTTCACGGTACCAGTCATCGCTATGTCAGCCAGCGTGCCTGTGAATTGCTTGACAGAGATTTCAGTACTCAGAAAATAATTTCCTGCCATCTTGGAAACGGAGCTTCTGTTGCAGCTATAAAAAAAGGAGAATCTGTAGATACTTCCATGGGATTTACGCCAATTGAGGGACTGATGATGGGGACCCGCTGCGGCGATCTTGATGTAGGTGCTGTAACCTTCATCATGGACAAAGAAAATATAGGTACCCGTTCTGCTTCTACTTTGTTTAACAAGCATAGCGGCATGCTTGGTGTTACTGGTATATCGTCAGATATGAGAGAAATTGAAGATTCTGCCGGGAAGGGTGACGAAAATGCCAGGTTGGGAATGGAAATGTACGGATATCGTATTAAAAAATATATAGGTGCCTACGCTGCTGCTATGGGAGGTGTTGATATTCTTGTGTTTACGGGTGGAATCGGCGAAAATGGAGACATAGTCAGAAGTAAAGCCTGCGAAGGATTGTCGTTTTTGGGTGTCAAGGTTAATGAGTCAAAAAACAAAGGGCTCCGTGGCAAGGAAATGGACATCAGCAGTTCAGGAAGTCAGGTCAGAGTCATGGTTGTACCTACCAATGAAGAGTTGGTGATTGCCCAGGATACCAAAAATATTGTTGAGGGACTTGCTAACAGATAGGTGGACAGGTTGATAGGTCAATAGGTCAATAGGTTAATGGGTTAATGGGTTAATGGGTTAATGGGTTAACAGGTTGATAGCTCATCAGCTCATCAGCTCATCAGCTCAGGGTGAGAGAAGAAGTATGTTCTATTCACATTAAGGATTGAGTATGTATAAACATCTGTCGGATTTACAAAATCAGATTGATCCTTCAAAGCCGGCAAAGAAACTTGCTCTGGCTGTTTCGCAGGATAATTTTTCATTGAATGCCCTTTTCAAAGCCTATAAAGCTGGCTTTATTTCTCCTGTTTTGATTGGCGACAGGGAGGAGACATACCACATTATTGAAGAGAAGGGATATGACTTTGGTAATTCCACTTTTATCGAGGAATCTGATCCTGAAAAGTGTGTAGAAATTGCCGTTCGAATGGTACATGACGGAGAAGCAGATGTGCTGATGAAAGGTAAAGTCCCTACACCGGTGCTTTTGCGGGGTGTTCTTAACAAAGATTGGGGACTTCGTACCGGAAGATTATTATCCCATCTGGCTTTTTTTGAGGTGGCCACCTACCATAAGCTTATTGCAGTTACCGATGTTGCCATGAATATAGCACCCACACTACGCGATAAGATATGCATCGTGGAGAATTCGGTGCAATATCTGAATACTCTTGGCATTAAAAGACCGAAAGTGGCTGTTCTGGGTGCAATAGAAATGGTGAATGAAAGTATGCAGGCTACTACCGATGCTGCTTTGTTGAGTAAAATGAATCAGCGCGACCAGATAAAAAATTGTATCATCGACGGCCCTCTCGCTTTCGATAATGCCGTTAGTTTTGAGAGCGCGCATCATAAAAACATAAAAAGCGAAGTGGCTGGTGATACAGACCTCCTTTTAATGCCCGATATTGAGGTTGGCAATGTTTTATACAAAAGCCTGGTCTTTTTTGCCAATGCTAAAGTTGCATCTGTTATTTTAGGTGCTTCTGCACCTATAGTTCTGACATCAAGAAGTGATACGGAGGAGAGTAAATTTTACAGTATCCTGCTTGCTGCTTTGGCTTGATATCTCTTGCTGAGTAGCCTCGATGATTTTCAGGCAATCCGCCAATTTTCTACATCTGTTTTTAATCAGGCTATATAAGCCATTAAATCAATTGGTAAACATCATTATGGAAAAATTTAAAATTCTTGTTATTAATCCGGGGTCTACATCTACAAAGATTGCTGTTTACGAAAACATCAAGTCAATATTGCTAAAAACATTACGGCATCCGCCCGAAGAGCTGGCAAAGTATGACGATATTCCCAGTCAGTATGAGTTTCGCAAAGAGGCTGTTCTTAACGAATTGAATCATGCAGGTATTGAGGTAGAAAGTATAAATGCAGTGGTGGGGCGTGGCGGATTGCTTCGCCCTATTCCCTCTGGTGTATATGAGGTGAATGAAAAGATGAAAAACGACCTGAAAAGTCGTAGCGGAAAACAGCAACATGCCAGTAATCTTGGTGGATTAATTGCCGACGACATTGCCGGAAGTCTTCCAAAAGCAAGAGCTTTTATTGCCGACCCTGTGGTTGTTGACGAGCTGCATGACGTTGCACGGATCACCGGACTTCCGGAGTTACCGCGACAATCCATATTTCATGCACTTAATCAGAAAGCGGTTGCAAGGAACTATGCACGTTCGGTAGAAAAGAAGTACGAAGAACTGAATCTGATCGTTGCTCACCTGGGTGGTGGAATATCAATTGGCGCTCATTTTAAAGGTCGTGTTATTGATGTAAATAATGCACTTGACGGATACGGGCCGTTTTCGCCTGAAAGAGCCGGCACATTGCCATCAGGAGGTCTTGTTGACATGTGCTTCAGTGGAAAGTACAGCCACGATGAAATGCGAAAAAAAGTGACCGGTAAAGGCGGATTGATGGCTCATCTGGGAACCAATCAGGCTCATGAAGCTGAAGAAAGAGCCCTGAACGGAGATAAAAAGGCCGAATTACTGCTCCATGCTATGTCGTATCAGGTGGCCAAAAATATCGGAGCATGTGTTTCTGTATTGCAGGGTGAAGTAGATGCAGTTTTAATTACCGGTGGTATGGCACAGAACAATACTGTGGTGGGCTATATCCGTAAGTATATCGACTGGATAGGCAATATAAAAATTTATCCCGGTGAAGATGAGATGTCTGCACTGGCCATGAATGCGCTTGAGGTTCTGAAGGGGGAAATGGAATGCAAAGAGTATTGACAACAACTCTCCCATAATGAAAACCTTGCGTCATTGCGTCTCAACGTTTAGGCTTTTTTTAACTGACTATTGTAAAATACTCCGTTAAATTTTTGCAATACGCTGTAAGCCAATTGTTAGCATATAGAAGGGTTTGTTTGTTAAAATGCAGTATATCAAGGTTGTAAAAATCATCCTACATTATGTGTCTGACAAAATACACAAACCTCTAAAAACATGTTATTTATGCTAATTTGTTAGTTTTTTGAATATGTCAGTATTTGAAAAAAATTACTATTGACTATTGACTAAAAACTATTGACTAAAAACTACTGACTAAATTACTTATATCTAAAAATTTAACAATCTATTGTTATAGACACGCACTAAATAAATTCTGCAAGAGTTTCTGAAACTTTTGTTTTTTACCTGTTTCAGTAAACTTTTTTTGGTTTTGACACGTTTCAAACAAAAAAACAGGGGATGTTACGCATTTTTGTTTTTACCGTATTTTTTATTCTTACATCGTTAATTTCCGGACAAATCAGTCATGGCGGAAGACCGTTGATGATGGATGCCGGCAAGACGCTAAAAGGAGTCGATAGCTATGCATATAGTGACCGGAAGTCTGTAGTCAGCTTTCAACCGCCTTCGAAGGAGTATGTTCAAAATGAACTGATGAATAACAGGAAAGGTCGTCCCTTACGTTTTGCTTATCCGAATTTTGTGGAGCTGACGCCTGATAATTCAGGGATAACGACTGTTTTGGAAGACGGCCGCCTCTATTGGCAATTAAGGATAAAATCGTCCGGTGCTTATTCTCTCAATGTTGTTTTTGACAGGTTTCAACTACAGCCAGGCGATTCTTTATTTATTTACAATCCTTCCGGTAGTTATGTTTTAGGGGCGCTGACTACAGAGAATAACAAAAAATGGGGTGGATTGGCCACCGCACCAATTCCGGGCGATGAAATAATCATCGAATGGATGGGAAATAAGATAGGGAAGGATGCTGCAAAATTGAAAATCGGTGCAGTAAACCATGATTTTCTTAATGTTTTTAATGTGTTTTCATCGAAGGTAGGAGATTTTGGTGACAGTGGTCCTTGTCATACCGACCTTACCTGTTTTGATAATGATGCCTATTTACAGAACGGGAGGTCTGTTTGCCAGGTAATTGTCAATGGCACGGAATATTGCAGTGGTACTTTACTCAATAATACGAATAATGACGGTACTCCTTATGTTTTGACTGCCGGTCACTGTCTTGGCTCAAATATTTCTCCGGAATCGGTGGTTTTCATCTTTAATTATGAAGTTCCCCAATGTCAGACATTTGTCGAGGGAAGTAAAATACAAAGCATTTCCGGTTCCGACTTGCGTGCCTTTGCCGATCAGCTGGATTTTGCCCTGCTCGAAATTTCGGAATATCCCCCTGACTATTTTCGAACGTACTATTCAGGTTGGGATTTAACTTCTTCACCTTCGGGAGTGGTGCATTCGGTTCATCATCCCTACGGGGATGTGAAAAAAGTAGCTGTTTCATCAGAAGCTCCGATAGAGGCATCATATACAGCGACATCGCGATTTGGAAATACTTTCCTGGATGATTCTCACTGGAAAGTGGCCGAATGGGCTGATGGAACTACCGAACCCGGTTCATCGGGAGCAGGTTTATTTCTCAATAACGGTGCATTTATCGGGTCTCTTTCGGGTGGAGCTGCTACGTGCAGTAATCCGGTGAACGATTATTTTATTCGTTTAAATAAGATATGGGATCATTTACCCGAAGATACGGCACGTGTTGATGTCTGGCTTAACCCTTCCGGTGAAGGATTGACCAGCCTTTCCGGCTATGATCCGGCAGGAACCGACATGATGAGGGTGTCTCATTTTCCTGATAACGGAACGCCCGAAGTTCAGGAAATTACAGGGGAAGACGGGTTATGGACAGGGCCAAACAGTCTAAATATTACAGATGTGGCCGAAAAATTTGGTGAATTTATATCGGGTGAGATTTACGGTGTTTTTTTGGTGCCAGGGAAAAATTATGTGGCAGGCGACGGAGAAGTTGATATAAAAATCTGGTCGGGATTGGACAAACCGGAATTGCTTTTAGGGGGCAAAAATAATGTGGAAATAGATGGTGGAGCCGACAAGGAGTTATTGGTGCTGTTTGATCAGCCGGTTTTCTTTTTCGGGGCCTTTCTTTGTCGGTTATTCCAATGATTACAATGCGCCGGTTGATACATTTTGCTGTTTATCAGGCGGCTCTTGGAGAAACCAACAATTCTTTATATCTGAAATCTCCGGATTCGGGATGGCAACCCTATCCGGATTTGAGTGGGGACCTTGCTTCGATGGTATGGATCGATGCACTTGTCGGTAATGCGGTTTTTACCGACTCCAGCGATGTGTTGGTGCCCGAAAACATTACCATTGCTCCTAATCCTGCCACCGGTTATACCTATATTTATTGCCCTGAAGACGGGACAGGAGAAATCTCTGTTTTTGATCTGAACGGAAAATTGGTACTGACCCAAAACGCAGTCATTTACCGAAATCGTTATCAGTTTATTTTTTCAAAGCGTTTGAGGCCTGGAGTTTATTTGCTACAGCTCAGTATCAACGGAAAAGCTTCTGTTTCTAAATTGATTGTTCGATAATCAGATATATTGTTCAATCCGGTCAGTATATTTTAAGGTTGTCGATGCAAAACATCTCAGGCGTTATCATATCACCATTGCCGTTGGTTTTGCTGCTCGAAACTGAGAATTGGATTTTGTTGACAGGACCAAGTTCGCTAAGATCTATTGTTGTCCATTCCTCGACAATATAATCTCTTTTGTTGTTATCGAAACGATAGTCGGCGAGAAAGAAATCTATCGACGAAGTTATTTCTCCCTCTGCATTGATCCCGGTAATGATTAATTTAAACCAGTCGGGCTTTTCACTTCCCTGTCCCCCCATTCGTTCAAACTCATCGGTACCGAAATCCATCATATAGTGACCAAGTGTTGTATTATTTACATCGATTGATTTCAGTTGATGATCCCGGTCATCATTAAAATAAACGGTTGGAGCAGGCGGCTCCGATTTATTTGGTACACGCACCAGTGCGAAATAATCTTTTTTATCCTGGGTATCGTAAACACTAAAGGGTTCAATATTTTCTATCACTGTAGATTTACTACCCATATTGCTGTAGCCAAAACCTTCCCAGATAGTGTCATTGGTGTACTGGTTGGGGAAAAACAGTTCTTTATGAGTGAAACCTTCTTTGGAGTCAGACCCGACCCAGAAAGTATCCACCTCAGTTGAGAGAGCCAGGCTATTAAAATCTGCCAGAATAATTACATCCACGGGTATTACCATCGAATCACTGCCATAGGGGGTTGTAACTTTGAAAAAATATTCAATGCTACCAAGGTTGTTAGCGGTATCAAGTAAGAACTGTCCGGTGTGATCCAGTGCGATATTGTTTTTCCTCCATTCATAGCTGGCGTCAAAGTTGTAAGTAATCCTGGGTTGTAAGGATATGGTATCTCCAAGATTTACTTCTATTTCCTGCCCGCTGTTGGCCAAAAATATTTCGGGGGGAGGAATGGTCTTCTCCTCTTCTGTGCATGCAAAAAACAGCCACGAGAAGGATAATAATGAAAGGAGAATGAAACGAGTCCCGGGTAATCGGGATGAGTTCCATCCGACTTTAAAAATAAATTTTATACGAATGAAACGAGCATGGAACTTTGATTCCTCAAATTGGCCACAACTTGTCCGTGCCTTCCCTTGTTTCCTCCTGCTTTTCACGATTTCTCCGGGATTCTTTGGGGATGCTTCGTGTCTTCTTCGGACAACAGGTATGTTTGATGAAATTGATAGTTTCATAAAACCAATGACTATAAATATTTATTTGCTATGACGGCACCCTGCATAAGTTTATATATATTCTTGTTCCCGAATATTCCCCAAATTATGGGGATGAGCAGGGATAAGTTGAGCCACGAGATGAAAATCTACCGTCTACCATCAAACTTCCAGCTTCCGGCTTCTAACTTCTAACTTCATTTGCCTTAAGGCTACATACATCTATGAATTTAACGACCTGATGTACTAAGGTAGTGATCGATAAATCCGGGCAAATCTTCTACAGCAATTCTTTTGCCAATGATCTTTTTATCTTTACCTAAAACATAAATGGTAGGTGTACTTTTTATATCATAGTGTTCCCTGAATCCGGTATGACGGTATGGATCCCAAACATTGATGAAATCATACAGTCCGTGTTCTTCAATGAATTTGGTCCATTCGGGTTGATCGCCTTGGGTATAGACGGCAAATACCTCGACCCCTTTGTCAATTAGTTCTTCCTGGTAAAGTTCATTAAGTCGGGGTATGACTTTTTTACAATGGCCGCAATCGGTCTCCCAGAAAACCAGTAAGGTAACCGGCGAAGTAAGCTCATGTAACCTGAAATACTGGCCATTGTACGACTGCATTTTGAGGTCGTGGGCTTTGTTGCCTATCAGGGTTGGTTTCATCTCTTTTACCCTTGTTTCCAATTTGTCTAGAAATTCTTCATCAGCCCATGTGGCTTCGCCTGAGAGATAATACTTTTCTGCCAGGCCAACGAGCATTTTGTCCATTCCCATAACCTGACTGTCGTTGGCATAATTAAACAGATCGCTAACCAGGAAACGAAAAACCTGTGGAGCGGGTCTTGATATCTCAATGATTCTGATGGCCTCTTTTAAAAGGGTATCGGGTATTTGTGGTAAAACGGATGAGAAATAATTTTCAATTTTCCGGCCAAAGAAGGGGGTTCTCAATATCCTTTCATCAGTAAGGTCTATATTGTCAAAATAGTGATTTTTGTAATATTGATATCGCTTTATTCGAAGAAGGGAATCCGGATTGGTTGTTCCATCGGGAACATCGAAGTCAGGGATTTCAATCTCCTGAATTCCTTTTAGGAAAAGAGCCAAAAGCGTTCCCGGATTTTCCTCGGTTAGTTGCTTCCATTTGCGTTTAACTTCCTTGTTAAGATTTTCCAGTTGTTCTTTGATTTTTTTGCCATCATCACTGTCAGTATCTGTTTCCTGCAACTTTTGCTGTAATGCCTTTGCAATATTCTGTCTTTCTATTATAAATCGCTGGTATCTGTTGAATTCAGCTGTTTGTTCCGAACCTTTTACCTGCATGGAAGAAACCATATCTGCAGTATCTACTTTCACTTCAAAATGCTGGTCTTCATCGATCAGGAGATCAAAATATCTTTGATTTGGAAGATAAACAACATAAATTCCTCCCGGCAATGGCTTTTGTCCGGCAAAAACAGCTTTACCATTCGAATCGATGCGTGTGGTATCATCAACATACATGCGCTGGTTGAAATAATGTCCCAGAATTAGCGTTGTATCACGAAATCCGTTGATGGTGACCTCTATTTCATGGCCAGGTTCTTCCGAATTCTGAGCATTACCAATAACGGGAATGAATGCAACCAAAAAGAAAAACAAACAGTCTTTTAATAGTTTCATAGTTAGATTGTTAATTTTTGTGGTATCTTTTAACGGAATGTAAATCAATATATTAATGCATGTAAGATTTAAGATAATGCCTATGCTTTGAAAAATTATATTTTAAGGTACTGCTATTCGACAAAAAAAAATTAAATTTTAGCGCTCAAGCCACGCGGGCTTTTACTTTTTTTGTTCACGAAATAAAAATTATAAGGCGTTCACGATTTACGCTTCGCTCCAATTCATTAGTATATAATATACTTACGTTATTGGCCTAATGGAACTCGCATGTAAGATTTATACATATTCTTATTGTTGCAATCGTTACCATGCTCGTCTCTACAGCAAAAAAAGTAAACAAATTTTGCGTTAAGTGAGAGCAGTGACCAAACTTGTTTGTGTCAATGCCGAACGCAGCAAAATTCAGCTATGCTAAAAAATGCCGTCGCGCAAAGAAATTCCTAAAAATCTAATGATCTATTGTGGCAATCTTTGCCACGCTCGTTTCGTTAGTAATCGCGTGTAAACATTAAATTCGGCCTAAGTCCTTGTACGCATTCGGCGCTATCAAATGGCTTTTGTTTTTTCTTTCAACCACTCTTTTTCATTTTCATTTAGTTTTGGTGAAAGTTGTTCAAAAACCTGTTTGTGATAGTTGTTGAGCCAGTTTTTTTCCTCAACGGTCAACATGTCTTTAAGAATTAAAGATTTATCTATCGGGCACAGAGTCAGCGTTTCAAATTCAAAAAATGTGCCGAAATCAGAGTCACCTGCTTTGCGCGAAAGCACAATGTTTTCTATACGAATTCCATATTCCATTGGTCGGTAGATGCCTGGTTCGTTGGATGTTACCATTCCTGGCTTTAATTCGATGCCATTATCTTGCAGTCTTATGCTCTGAGGGCCTTCATGAACGTTGAGGAAATAGCCTACTCCATGCCCGGTACCGTGTCCGTAATTCAATTTGTTTTTCCATAGGGGCTGCCTGGCCAGAATATCAAGATGCACTCCCCTGGTTCCCGTGGGGAAGACCGCACATGCCAAAGCAATGTGTCCTTTCAGTACAAGGGTATAGTCTCTTTTTACTTGATCATCAACAGGGCCGAGACCAATAGTACGTGTAAGGTCGGTAGTGCCGGTAGGATATTGCCCTCCTGAATCGAGCAGGTAAACTCCTTTGTTTTCGAGCTTTGCATCCGACTCGGGAGAAACATCATAATGCACGATGGCACCATGAGGTCCGTATCCTGAAATTGTATTAAACGACTCTCCCTGAAAATCCGGGGATTGTTTTCTGAATTCAAGTAACTGCCTGGCAGCGGAGAGTTCACTGACAGAACCCGATGGCACGGTTTCTTCGAGCCATTTCAGAAATCTGACCATGGCGATTCCATCCTCAATCATGGTTTTTCTGATGTTCTCTATCTCCACATCGTTTTTCACAGATTTCAGATCAGTAATAATACCTGTTCCTTCAATTTTGGGTATGGAAGCGGGAATTGAGGAGAACAGAGTGGAATTATTTCGTTGAGGATCAATGAAAACAATGGCATGATCAGGTAATTCTTTGAGATGGGAATAGATATCTCCATATAAACTAATGCGTATTTTATCGTTGGAGAGTCTCTTACCTATTGCCGAGGTTAGTTTGTTAGGATTGATATAAAGTGAAACATAGTCCTGACAAATGATCAGGAAAGCATGGAAAACGGGATTGAAGGAGACATCAGAGCCTCTGAGATTCATGACCCATGCAATTTCATCCAGTGAGCCGGTAACATAATGGGTGGTACCTTTTTCTTTTAACTCACGGCGAACCATTTCAATTTTTTGGGTTCGTGAAAGGCCGGCCAGTTTTTCGGGGTGTTCGGTTACAGGATTATCGGGAATGGCAGGCCGGGTGGTCCACACATCTTCGGCGAGGGTGTAGCGGGTTTCAAGTTGTATTTGCTTTTTATGAAAAACCCGGCTCATTTCCCTTACTTTCTCAACCGAAAAGCAGGTGCCGTTCACTGCTACCTTGCTGCCTGCCGACAAGTTGTCAGCTACCCAGTCGATGTATCCGGGTACATCGGGAAGTCCTTCTTTTACAAGTTTTACACCTGTTCCGGCCAGTTGTTCTTCGGCCTGAAGATAGTAACGGGAGTCGGTCCACAGGCAGGCACAATCATTTCCAACCACAAGGGTGCCTGCTGAACCGGTAAAACCGCATAAATAATCCCTTACCTTCCAGTGATCTGATAAATATTCGCTGATGTGGGCATCACTGCCCGGTATAATGCATACATCAACACCTTTGGCTGCCATCTTTGATCGCAGCTCCTGAATTCTGTCTGAATAGTCTGACATATAAGATGATTTTTTACTTTTTTATGTTTATGCCGGCATTTTCATTGAAAAGCACAATTGATGCGCCTTCTTTGTCATCCGAATTACTGCCCGAAAATGATGTTTTTTCATGGTCGCTGACGATACGGAACATTTTCCGGTTGTAATGTATGAACTGTCCGTTGGATACTTCGCCATGAAGATTATAAGTAAGGGATTCCGGCAGGGTAAGGTTCACTGGAGCATTGGAATTGGCAATCGACAGTTCTTTCAAGCGGTTGCCAACACCACCAATAATCAGCAGCCCGTTCGTTATTTCAATTTGTCCGGTTTCCTGAATTTTTTCGACCGAGGCGAAACAAAAGTCGCCATCAATATTAATTTTTTTGGTATTTGAGATATTTACTCTTGCGGTGGAGCCTTTAATTTCTGCTATACCTGCATTGGCAATATATAGCTGGTAATACTTCCCGGAAAATATGCCTTTGTCAACCTCCTGTATCTCAATATCTGTATTGTTGAGGTCAAGTTCACATACTTTCGTATTGTTTAAACTGGCTTTAGCAAAGGAGAGACTCCCCCGCACAGTATCAATGGTTACGGCACTTTCATGACTCAGGTTTCCGTATTTCAATGCAATATCCAGAGAATTTGTAGGCGAGGCAATTCTTATATCTCCAAACTGATTGTCCAGTTTTAATGTATTTTTGACAGGAACCAATACCTCATAGGTTATTTCAAAAGCATAATTTGAATAGAAATCCTCGCTAAAAGAAGTCCTGAAATAAGCCCTTCCTTCATTTTGAGAATTTTTAATGTCAATTTTTTCAAGAACTTCATCGGCTGACTTCCTGCTGTCCGATTCAACCCCTATAATGACATTCACGGCAAGAGTGTCTCCCTGGCCTGGTGAGATGATAATATCCCCGTGACGGTTGTGTATTTCCACACCATCATATTCATCGGACGAAAATATCCATTCTTTTTCATCCGAATACTGATTTAAATTATTTTCCTGGCCTGTTGTATTTTGGTTGATTAGTGCTCCTAAAGCCAGAACAACAGCTATAACAATTTTTCTCATTGCCGGATATTAAATTAATTTCTTGAACGCAATGCTTCAAAATAAATTTAGGGCTAAAGTAATGAAAAAGGAAGAAGACGGGAAATTTTACATGGCCCGAAATGAAACATATTGTGAAAATTTTTGCGAGCTTATAGACACGTACAGGTTAACCTGCAAAAGAATTAATTTGATAGGAAATTCCGGGGTAATGATTATTTTTGTGATAACACGTATTATTTTAAAAGTAACACTATGTCGGTAGTTCGTTTTGGTGTATCCCTTGAAAAAGAGCTTCTTGAAGAGCTTGATTATTTTGTTGAAGACAATTCTCTTTCCAACAGGTCGCAAGGAATCAGGCGACTGATAAGCAATTACCTGGTTGAAAAGAAATGGCAATGCAACAATTTGGTAGCCGGCTCTATTTCCTTGATATTTTACCATCATCGACCTGGTTTGCTTAGAAAGATAAAAGATATTGAACATGAATATCATGAAGTGATTTTGTCCTCACAGCATTTCTGTATTGAAAAAGACTTAAGTTTTGAGATTCTTGCTGTACGGGGCAAGGCACGAATTCTTACTGAGCTCGCTGATAAATTAAGAAGTTTAAAAGGCATTAGCCACGGGAAACTGGCCATGACAACTACCGGCTGGTAATGATAATCCGGTTGCAACTGAGTTCTCAATTACAAAAACCACCAACAAATTCTCTAATGAAGATTATAATAATATTTTTTGGGCTCTTTTTCCCCATTCTGCTTTTGTCGGGTTGTCATTCATCGGGCAATAAAAATAGCTCAGGGCAGGTCGGGATTACCGATATGTATGGGAGACAAGTTGTAATACCCGAAGAAGTTGATAAAATTGCCGGTGTCGGTCCTGGTGCATTGAGACTGCTCGTTTACATGGGGTTAGCAAACCGGATTTCGGGCATTGAAGATGTGGAATTAAGGCCAGGTCGTCCTTATGCATTTGCGTGGCCCGAATTGCTGGAAAAACCAATAATCGGACCTTACATGGGCGGCGATGCCGAGCTGATTACTGTTAACGCACCTGATGTAATATTTATGGCTTTTTCGTCGGCTTCGGATGCAGACCAATTGCAAAAGAATACAGGTATTCCGGTTGTGGCATTAAACAGCGGGAATTTACGGAATGCCCGTAACCTGTTTTTTGAATCATTGAGGCTGATAGGAAGAATTACAGGGAATGAAGAACGCGCGGATTCGTTAAAACATTTTGTTATGTCGCAGATACAATTGCTGGATTCGCTTACCTCCTTCAAAGCGGATAAAACGAAATTGACAGCTTATGTCGGAGGTGTTTCTTTTCGTGGAGCCCGGGGCATAGCTTCGACTGAAGCTCATTATACACCCTTTGTTTTTACAAATGTCAGAAATGTAGCAGGAGATTTAAATGTAAAGGAATCGGTCAACCCAACCGGAACTTATGTCGATATAGAACAAATTATATTGTGGAATCCTGATTTCATGTTTATAGATGGTGCCGGTCTGGACCTGGTTCAACGCGACATAACATCTGGTTCTCCGCTTGCAGAGACACTGAGAGCTTTTGAAAAGGGAAATGTTTATACTTTGATGCCGCATAACTGGTATTCCACGAATTTTGAGAATGTATTGATCAATTCGTGGTTCGTAGGGAAAACCATCTATCCGGGAACATTTTCAGGGTTTTGTTTTGAACAAAAGGCCAGGGAGATATACCGGTTTATGCTTGGGCGTGACGTATTCGATAAAATGAAATCCACATACAATGGATGGGAAAAACTCTGAACTTGGGCAACAACTTAAAAATTACAGGGTTCGTCAATTTTTGCTTGTGACTCTGACTATACTGTTATTGTTAATTATTTCGATATGGGGTATCTGGGAGGGAAGTGCTCAACTCTCTGCAGAGAAGTTATTTAAAGTATTGACAGGAAAGGGAGATGCGATTTCCAATCAGGTGGTTTTTTATATACGGATGCCCAGAGTTATGGCAGCAATTGCTACAGGAGCGGGTTTGTCCATATCGGGTGCTGTAATCCAGACAGTTATCAGAAATCCATTAGGGTCACCGTTTACTTTGGGGTTAAGTGCAGCATCGGCATTTGGAGCAGCATTGGCCATTGTTGTTTTTGGAGCTATTGGGGCAAATGCCGGCCTGGAAGATTCGGGTGTTATGTTTGATGTACCCTGGCTGGTTACTCTCTCTGCTTTTTTGTTTTGGATTGCTTGGCGCTGTTTTAATAACAGGTTTTGCCAGATGGAGGGGAGCAACGCCTGAAATACTGGTTATGGCAGGTATAATACTTACTTCATTGTTTCAGTCCGGCACTTCACTTTTACAATATGTTTCTACCGATGTGGAACTGGCCTCTGTCATTAGCTGGATGTTTGGCGATATGGCCAAAGCCTCCTGGCCAAAAGTCGGAGTTCAGTTTTTAGTGCTGATTCCGGCGATGGCCTTTTTTGTGTATAATTCCTTCAATTTTAATGCTCTGAGTGCCGGGGATGATGTTGCCGGAAGTCTTGGTGTCAATGTGAACAGACTTCGTCTGATCGCTGTCATGGTGGCCTCTCTTTGTGCAGCTGTGGCAACGGCTTTTTTCGGGATTATAGCCTTTGTAGGGCTCATTATACCACATGTTACAAGATGGCTGGTAGGATATAACGACAGAATAGTTTTAATCACATCAGCCATTCTGGGAGGGGTATTCCTTTTGATGGCCGATATACTTTCGCGTACGGTTGTGGCTCCGGTTGTTATACCTGTGGGAATTGTTACTTCCTTTGTCGGTGCACCTTTTTTTCTTTTTTTGTTGATCACCAGGGTCAGAAAAAGATAGCATAATGGATATTGAAGTAAAAAGAATTGAATTTGCGTATTCTCAAGACAGAAATGTAATAAATAGCTTGTCATGCCGGTTTTTATCGGGAAATTTTTATGCCATAATTGGCCCCAATGGAAGTGGAAAAAGTACCTTTATCAAGCTTCTTAACGGATTGTTGCAGCCAACTGCAGGAGAAATCCTTCTGGATACTAAAGCATTAAAGAAATATCACCGGCGTGAGTTGGCCAGACATGTAGGATATGTACCTCAATCGGGCGGATATAAAGGTTTGTCAACTGTTTATGACACTATTCTACTTGGACGACGTCCACATGTTAACTGGGCCCCGGGTAGAAATGATCGCGAAAAAACAGCGCAAATTATAAAAGAATTCTCACTGGACCATTTAGCGCTAAGATATACCAATGAATTGAGTGGCGGAGAGCTTCAGCGAGTAAACATTGCACGCGCACTCGTGCAGGAACCGGAAATTTTGATTTTAGATGAACCTACATCGAGTCTCGATCTGAAACACCAGATCGAGGTAATGAAACTCCTTAAAACTATATCGAAGAGGGATATAACTGTTATTATTGCTATTCATGATCTGAATCTTGCTATGAGATATGCAGGCTGTTTTCTTCTTTTGAAAGAGGGAAACCTTATTTCTTTTGGTGGGGAAAAGGTGATATCCGAAGAAAATCTTTCCCGGTTATATGATGTGAAAATTAATATTATTGAAAATAACGGACGGAAGTATGTTCTGCCGCAAATCTGATTTACTATGGAAATACAACCAATCGGCTACGTTAAAAATGAATTAAAGAAACCGGAACATGTCAAAAATGCAGGTGAAATCATCAGCAAAATTGTAATTGATAAAAAATTCGAAAGTGGATTGTATAAGATCGAATATCAGAAATTTATTGATGTTATTTTTCATTTTCACCAGTCGGGAGATTTCGATCTTGTGGGCCCCATTTTTACAGGGGAAACACGAGGAGTATTTGCATCCCGGAGTCCGCGTCGTCCGAACGGACTTGGTGTTTCAACGGTACGTTTGCTGAAACAGGAAGAGAATATTCTGATAGTTTCAGGACTGGATGCCATTGACGGTACTCCGGTGATTGACCTGAAGCCTGCCGACTTTTCCTTTTTCAGACAGAACAATGAAGATGACGATCTTCCTCTGCACAATCCCCGGTTTAATATTGAGAAGCACATTTCGCGGGGTGAAACGAAACAACTGTTAAAGATGGCCGGACAAATACACGGTCATTTTTGTCCGGGTCTGGCAATGGGAGTAATTGCCGCTGTCAATGGTATGCAGCGGTTTAAGCAAATCTCGGACGGCATGGAGAAGATTCTTGCTATCGTTGAAACCAATAATTGTTTTGCCGACGGAATACAGTATGTTTCGGGTTGCACTTTTGGCAATAACGGGCTTATATTTAAAGATCAGGGGAAAAACGCGGTAACATTTGCTACCAGAAACGGAAAGGGCTTCAGGATAAGAGGCCGAAACGATCTCAGACAAACCATAGGCCGATTATTCCCCGAATTTGAAACACTTTTCGATGAGGTGATAGTGAAAAGAAATGACAATCCCGAAAAACAGAAATTGTTTAACGAAGAATCGCGGAAGGCTTCGTTTGGGATGTTAGAACTTGATTTTTCCAGGCTGTTTGTTACAGAAGAAGAAAATGTAAAAGTTCCTCCCTATGCACCTATAGAAGAAAGCTTGCAATGCGATGAGTGTGGAGAGATTTTTATGGCATCGCGAGGAAAGAACAGGGAAAACCGGAATATTTGTAATAAATGTTTGAACGTACATCATCCTTTTCTTGACGGTTATGGAATTCATTGTACCTAACGTCAAAATAGACTAACATCGAGCAATCTTATTTTGCATCTTGCCGTATAGTCCAGTGAACACCAAAAAAATGATTTATGATCAAAGGACAGCAATTGGTCAATGCGCTTGATAATTCCGAAGGGATTGTTTTGATAACAGAGGCAGACGGGACCATCGTTTTTGTAAATAAAACGTTTGAAAAGGTTTATGGATATACCAGGAATGAAGTGACGGGAAAGAAGCCTTCTATTCTTAAGAGTGGCTTTCATTCCAGGCAGTTTTACGATGAATTGTGGCAAACCATTTCAGCTGGAAAAAGCTGGAGTGGTGACATGGTAAACCGGACTAAAAACGGCGAAATAGTCTCCGAAAAAGCTTCTATATCACCTATTTTTTCAGACGATGATTCTACCATTACCGGATATATTGCCGTTAAATTTAACGTTACCGAAAGAAAAAAGCTGAAAGAACAACTCGAGATGAGAGAGCAGTTGTTCGAAAAGCTTTTCGAAAATTCTCCGGTAGGCATTCTTATTCTTGATGCCATAAAGTCTGAAGGTGAAATTATTGACTTTGCTGTTGAACGCGCAAATCTTAAATCTTCCGTTATTTTCAACCGGCTCTCTTTTATCGATCAAAGGTTATCATCGGTGATGTGTAATAAAAATATTGCCGGATTGATGAAGGAACGCAAAACAGTACAACATGGTGAAGAGGTTTACGAGTGGGAAGATTTGTGTAAAGGTAAGGTTTTGGAATTTAAACTTTTCGGGCTGGGCAGGAATAAGAAATGCCTGCTGGTAACAGACATTAGTACCAAAGTAAAGATGGAATCACGGCTAAAAGAGAGTGAAGCCCATCTTCGTGAACTGAATGAGACAAAAGACAAGATATTTAGTATTATTGCCCATGACTTGAGAAGTCCATTCCAGGCAATTATAGGCTTTGCTTCCATGTTAAGCGACGGAATGGACAGTTGTTCATCAACAGAGTTGAAAAAGATGGCTGCACAGATATCGGATGTTTCCGAACAAACCTACAAGTTGCTAGACGACCTGTTAACGTGGTCGAAGTCGCAGCTGGGACAATTGTCGCCCGTTCCGGTTAAAGTGAATCTGAAAGAAATTGTGGAGAAAGTTTTCTACCATTTACGTCAACAGGCAGATAAGAAGAATATCCGTTTAATAAATGATATTTCTGAAGCGGATATAGCTAAAGCCGACAAAGATATGATCGAGTTTATCGTTCGTAATTTGGTTCATAACGGTGTTAAATTCACCACCTCGGGAGGTGAGGTGAGGTGTTATACAGAAAGGGAAGACGGCTACATCAGGATTCGGGTAAAAGATACCGGAATAGGGATTCAACCGGCCAAACAAAAGAGCATATTTTCTTTGTCAGGCAATTTATCAACAAAAGGAACCAGTGAAGAAGCCGGTACAGGACTGGGACTTATGCTTTCGCGCGAAATGGTGGAAATGAATAATGGCCGAATAGAGGTTGAGAGCGAACCCGGCAAAGGCTCTTGTTTTACAGTAGTACTACCGGAAGCAACTTTTTAATAGAGTTTTTTTCACAATAGATCGTTAGATTCAGAGCTCCTGACCTATAGTTGGTAATCAATAATTTATAAGATTCTTATCGTAAAACAAATTGACCTAATTTTGCCAAAAAATTTGGAAGTTATGCAAATGCAGTTGCCATTTTTTCCCTATTCAACCAAGTTGATAAACTCAATTTTAGGTTTTTATGAACTGGATGGTATTGTGTGATAAATTTGTGGCATCTTAATTTACTGTTAAGTAAGGGGTATTTAATTTATTGTTTTACAGAGTAGAACGGAGTTTACACGGAGTCTCACAGAGTAAAAAAAATTGAGGCCCCCTAAATCCCCCTAGGGGGACTTAAATCTCTGTTATCTATGATGCAACTTTATCTTTTGTGTTCTTATATGTCTTATATGGTGTATTTTTTGAGTTTTAAGTTCTGTGTTCCTTCAATTGATAATTGATAATTGATCATTGATAATTGATAATTGATAAATCTGTGTAATCTGTGGTGAATTCTCAACCTCAACCTCAACCTCAACCTCAACCTCAACCTCAGCCTCAACCTTAATTTAATCCCTCTTTCTATGATCGAATTTATTGAGCCTCATCCTTATCTCTGATTTTCCAAAAGCATATCCATTTTTGCTGCTTCTTCATTCATTTCAAGTCGCAGGTAAATATTTTTCAAATATTTGATATACAATTGATTGTCAGGATCCTCCTGATGAAGTTTTTCAAAAATATCCCGGCTTTGCCGGTACATGGCAGATATCTTTTTTAATTCCCGCTTCAAGTATACATAAGCTGTATAATTGGGGTCTTTATTGTATTCCCGCATTTCTGCTTTATACCAGTTTTCGGCCTGTTCATATAAATCTTTGGCTTTCCATTCAAGGGCGGGCTTAAAATCAGAGTTTTTTTCAAGCAGGGTATTACACAAACTCCGGGCTTCTTCTTTTTTGTCGGTCGCTTCGAGTGCTTTGACACGGAGAAATACTATCCTCGGATCATTCATTGGCGGCATTTCTTTTGCTCTGTCAAGCGCTTTATCATACTCTTTTTGCTCCATTTCGATGGCAAAAAGTTTCTGACCTACCTCTTTTTTCAGTTCGGGAGATTCGATTTTTTCCCAGTACCGATTCCATAATTTATATTCTTTATCGGTCTTCCCGGTTTGTTCGTAAACATTTGCGAGCATTTTAACAGCTTCGAAATCTTCTTCTCTGTCAATCCACTCCTGAAGAAGTTCTTCTGCCATCAAATATCTTTCTACCTCAACTGCAGATTCGGCAGCCATTTTGAGATATTCGGTTTTGATTTCACTGCCCTTCGAAGAATGATAATCTTTTAATTTCTCATAATTAACCAGGACTTCTGAGTGGTTTTCTGCTTCAAACGCATTCTTAATGGATGCCTGATGAGATTGCAATTGTTTGAGTGGATTACATCCGGCAAAAAAAGTGAGGAGCAGAATTGAAATCGTTAATTTTGTTATCTTCATGTTTGCTGATTTTTAAGGCCTGATGGAACTCATCCCTGCCTGCCCCGATTTATCGGGAAGTAATCGGGGGTCGTTTCATTCTTTGGCTTATTTGACAGTCTCTTTTAAACAATACTCCGTTAAACTTTTACAGATGTCTGGTAAGGTGAAAACGCCCAGTTTGGGTGTCTTTACTACCTCTCATAATGAAAACTTTGCCTCATTTCGTCTTTGCGTTTAGGCTTATTTTAACGGAATATTGGATAAGGCTACAAAAATAATATTGTCATTACTGCAAAACAAGTGCCTAAAACAGGTTTTTGAAAATAAAAACCCTGAAAAGATTGCAAAAAATGCCTTAAAAATTATATTTTTGCAACGCGTAAACAGGACGACACACGGGTGTAGCTCAGTTGGTAGAGCACTGGTCTCCAAAACCAGGTGTCGGGAGTTCGAGTCTCTCCTCCCGTGCGTGCTCAATTTCTGGAGAGTTGGCCGAGTGGTCGAAGGCGCACGCCTGGAAAGTGTGTATACGCCAAAAGCGTATCGAGGGTTCGAATCCCTCACTCTCCGCAAAAAAGCCATCCTTTTTCAGGATGGCTTTTTGCGTTAGAGGGTGAGCGGATTCGAACGAAGGGATGGCCTGAGTTCGAATTACCTGGTAATTAAAAACCTCCAAAACCCGGATTATCTCTTGGATGGCTGCGTTTTTCGTATTTTAGATCGCGAAGCATACTGCTGTTAACTGCTATGGTGAAGAAATAGGATTTGTAGGATCCGACAGGGACGAGATTAAAACTCATGTTCCAGCAATGCAGGTCGCGATTGATACGGATGTTGGTATGAGATATTTCTTTTCTGTCAACATTGTAACCGGTAGAAAAATTAACAGACCATTTTTTTGTCAATTCAAGATTCCCGTTCAGGCTAATATCGGCAGTAAATCTTTTATCGTATGCCATCCTTTCCTTGTTAAATTTATCCTGAACGATGCGCATATTATAGTTGAGTGACATATTCCAGGGCATAGAAAATTCGGCGTACCGGGGTATTTCCCCTGAAGTTTGAGGCCCGGGAGGCCCTTCAACTCCGGTTTCACGGTTATCATCCTGATCCGGGAACTGGCTGTCGGAGTCTTGATTTTGTTCCTTGTTGTCTTTTTTCTTAAAAGTTTCAGAGCCGAAATTAAGGCCGAAACTTAAGCTGGCATTTTCCAGCCGGGCAATTTTTCGTTTGTCTTTCCACAACAGACGGTCAACTCTTACCGGATTTCCCTGTTCGTTCAACTGAATGGAATATGGGTCAAAAACTGCATTAAAATTGATGGAAGTACCAAAGACTTTTGTTCGTCCACTCATGTTAATTCTGGACCATTTCATCGAATCGGCCAAAAAATTATAGGAAGTGCTAAAATTAAGCGATTCCAGTAGCGGTATTTTTTTAAATCCGGTACTGTCTTCCCGGCTTTTTACTTTCATTTCAATATTATTATTCAACCCAATGCTCATGGACCCGGATTCACCGCGTCCGGGTACTCCGTACATGGCTCCTTCATATATTGAATAATCGTGCCTTACTATTTCATCACGACTTGGGTCGTAGTATTCAAACCAGTCGTAATATCCATATTTGGGATCACTGAAATCGGGACGATAAGACATACTCACAGAAGGTGTCATCATGTGTCTGATGGCCTGAATACCACCGCCAAATAACCAACGGCTGGGACGGAAAAAAGTATAAATCTTGGTTTGTGTTCCAACCGAGAAACTGTAATCATAAACCCTGTTAAATCCCTGGGTGGTATCTGATACCACCACCTGCTGTCTTTCCTGGTCGTATGATTTTTCTATTGATTTAAAGTACCAGCGCTCTTTGTAGTTGAAGCTGGGAGAAAGCGTGAAATACCGGAGGAGTTTGAAATTCATACTTACGGGGATAGTATGCTGAATACCGTTTTTCCAATCCTGGGCCAGACTGGAATCAAACAGTTCACTTTCTTTGGTAGATATTCTGTTACTGGCATTTCCGGTATAACTCATACTAATTTTTTCGTACCATTTCTCCTGAGAACCTATTTTGTCTTTTTTCTTAAAAGGATAAATGCGGTTCATGGTCAGTGTCAGGTTCGGTAAAGTCAGATCAATAGTAGTATCCCTGCTGTTTTGTGAATGCTGAAGGTTGGCTGACAGACTAAAAGGACTATCGGGCCATTGTTTGGAATATGAAATGCTGGAACGCTTGGTGTTGGTTGCAAGTTGTCTCGGGTTAATGATGCTGCCTACATTATTACGGTCGAATGAGCTTGTAGAAAAATTTACACTGGCTGAAAAACGACTGTAAGGATTGGCTTTGGCATCCTGACTGTGCGACCAGCTTATGGACAAATCCTTACTTTTACTATAGTCCGGCAATTCTTTTTCGCTTGTAACATTGGTGATGTATTGAAAATTAAAATTACCGGAAAACTTGTACCTTAGTTTGTACCGCGAAGCTACTCTTGTACCCCACGACATGTTGGAATAAATATCACCGGTCACAGACAAATCGAAATAGTCGTTGGCTGCCCAGTAATAACCCCCGTTTCTAAGGAAAAAACCACGGCTGCTTTCTTCGCCGTACGAAGGAAGTATGAATCCCGAACTGTATGTGGATGAGCTGGGTACAAACGCAAAAGGAACAGCTACGGGCATTATCACATCTTCAATAACCAGGTAGGCCGGTCCGGTGATGATTTTTTTCCCCGGAATGACTTTGGCTTTTGTCAAATTTAGATAGAAATGGGGGTGATCATGATTGGTGCAGGTAGTGTATTTTCCGTTTCGCAGGCAATATATATTATCCTGTAATTTCTTTGCCTTGTTGCTGACAACATAACCTTCGCCCTGTTCTGTTACAACATGCTCAATTATGGCTTTTTCCGTTTCAAAATTGTATTTGATAGACCGCATGGTATATTCACCGCTGGGATCTTTAAAAACGGGCAATCCGACTTCATTCCCGGTGGAATCGATCCGTCCTGTTGCATAAGCCAGACTGCTGTCGAGGTCCAATTCAATTTTGTATGCAGTAAGTAAAACATCCTGATAACTGACACTGGCATCTCCGTATAGAAATACTTTTCCTCCGGTAAATTTAACCGAATCGGTAGCCGAGTATTCAACTTCTGCTTCTATAATAGGAGGTCTGGTTTCTGCCTGGATGGTATCCGCTTCCTGTGATGTTGTGTCGCCGTTTATTTGAAGGGTGTCACTCCGGTTAATAGTTAGAGGAGAATCTTGTGCCAATGTGGATACAAAAGAACCGGCAATAACTGTCAATATAAAACCGACAGTCAATCGTAGCGAAGTATGTTTGCAAAGTATTGGTATCAAGATATGTATGCTTCTAAGCTTGGTGATTTTTCATTCTTTTTCTCCAAAATCAAGCACAAAAATAAGCTAAAAAAAGGTCTTTAAAGAGCATTTTGTAGCAAAATTGAGGCCATTTTAACAAAAACAAAGAATAAGATTTTTTAATTTTGGGATGGAATTTGTTTCAAAAACTCTCAAATTTGTACAAAATTTTGAAGATCAATAAAGAAATAAATTTATTAAATCGGATCGTGACGAATTGATTTTGTTTCGTTGGATTTGATAAGCATAGTTTTGACGAGCAGATATGAAGCTACATATTGTATTTAGAGGGCTGTTGTTTCTTTTCTTTTGCTTTTTCATGGCTACTGTTGCCGGTCAATCGAAGGGTGAAGAAAGCATTGTTTTGAAGACGGTAGTCATTGACCCTGGTCACGGGGGAAAAGATTCAGGGGCTGTTGGCAGGCATAATAAGGAAAAAGATATTGTTCTGGATATAGCTCTGAAAGTGAGAGATTATTTAAGGAAGTATTTACCGGAACTAAATGTTGTTATGACGCGCGAAGACGATAAATTTGTTCCTCTTGATGAGCGCGCTCGCATCGCTAATGAAAATGATGCGGATCTTTTTGTATCGATTCATGCCAATTCAATCACAAATCCTCGCATTTACGGCTCAGAGACTTTCGTTTTGGGGCTTCACCGCTCTGAAGAGAACCTTGAAGTAGCCAAAAAAGAAAATTCAGTGATTGTGCTGGAGGACAATTACGAAAGGAAATACGAAGGTTTTGACCCCAATTCTACCGAGTCTTATATTATCTTTGAGTTGATGCAAAATGTGTATCTTGACCAAAGCATCGGGTTTGCTTCTGCTGTTCAGAATCAGTTCAGAAACAGGGTAGGACGACATGACAGAGGCGTAAAACAGGCAGGATTTCTGGTGTTAAGAGAAACTTCGATGCCCGGTGTCCTGGTTGAGGTCGGTTTTCTCAGTAATCGCTATGAAGAACGGTTTATGGCATCGGAAAATGGAAAGGTTTATCTTGCTTCAGCTATTTTCAGGGCAATAAGAGACTATAAAGAAAGGTATGATGCCAGGAACTCTAATTTGGTTAAACAAAAACCAAAGACAAGTGAAAATGTGGTTACTGAATTAGACAAAGGCCCTTCTTCTGACGATACGGCCGGCATTCAGTACCGAATTCAGGTGGCCAGCTCGCAAAAGCCCATAAAAGAAGATGAAGGACCCTACAAATATTTTGACAATGTGTGGGAGTACAAAGAAGGAGATTATTACAAATATACGACTGGACTTGCTTACAGCCATGAGGAAATAGAAAAAATTCTTCCTGAGGTAAGGGAAAAAGTTCCGGATTGTTTCATTGTAGGATTTCGCGACGGAGAAAGGATTATCCCCTGAAAGGATAAAATAATTTGGTTATTTTTTTAGTAACCCGTATGCGAGGGCTGTTTTTAGCGGCTTCACAAGCCCCGGATGATATAGGTAGGCATTGCAACCGGTACTTTATGGACAGACACTAAATAGCAAATCAGCTATTTGTAATCAATGAACTATATCTGCTAAAATGCAGTAAACCAAAGTTATGCGAATCATCTTGTATCTTATATTTAAAAATCTAAAGGTCTTTTGTATCAATACTCTGTTGAACTTTTACAGATATTTGATAATTAATTATTTGCACAATCAATGGTACAAGTCACAACTCTTTCATTATAAAAACTTTGCGTCATTGCGTCTTTACGTTTATTTAGGCTTTTAAAAGCTGACTTGGGACACGCACTAAATATGTATTCATGATAAATTTGAAAAAGGAGTATAAAATTGCTTTAACCGTCATTGCCGCCCTGATTGTTTTATTGTGGGGCGTTAATTTTCTGAAAGGGAAGGATATCTTTGATACAGGCACTGTTTACTACGGAACTTATCCGCGGCTGGAGGGACTTACTGAAGCCAGTCCGGTTTATTATAATGGATATAAGGTGGGTTCTGTCAGAGATATTGAATTCCATCCGGAAAGAGAAGAAAAAATTTATTGTAACATTCTCGCTTGAAAGGGAGTTACCGGTATATAGAACCACGGTAGCTCAAATTTATAGCTTCGACCTGATGGGAACCATGGCGGTACAATTCCTGGACGGTCAACCGGATGAGCTCCTTGAGCCTGGTGATACATTGCAAACAAGCATAAAACGGGCAATTATGGACCAGGTGACCACCGAAGTTATGCCCATTAAAGATAAGGTAGAAGCACTAATTGTGAGAATTGATTCTACCTTATCCGGGTTGTCGGGTGTTTTGTCCGATACCAATAATCAGAGCTTTGAAGAAGGCATGAAAAGCTTCCGGCAAATGATGCAAAACCTGGAGAAAACTACTGCCGAATTTAATACCGTTATGTCAAAAGGCGGTGCGTTGCGTAATTCTTTGGCCAATATAGATACTATCTCAGGGGAACTTAGCCGTCAACGTCATTCTGTTTCAGCAACAATAAAAAATGTGGAAGACTTTAGTGAACAACTTGGAAGACTTGAACTTGATACATTGGCCGAAAAACTTGATTCGAGCCTTTTTATTCTGAATTCACTGCTTAAGCAGGCCAGTGAAGGGGAGGGAAGTCTTGGACTGTTACTCTCGGATGAAGGGCTTTATTACAATCTGATGGATGCCTCGGCCAATCTTGACAGATTATTGGCCGATGTACGCCACAATCCGAAACGTTATTTCAGCATTTCAGCCTTCGATTTTGGAAAAACGGTTGAAATTAAAGTTGACGACAAAAAAGCCGAAGAACAAGGGATTGTGTATAAAGTAAGAATTTCCGTATCAGATAAACCTTTGGATATCAGGAATAATATGATAAGAGATAAATACCGAATTTTTGAAGATACTGATGGTAAAAAATACACTTACACAGTTGGTGCCTCTTCTTCGTATGCCGATGTTAAAAGCATTCGTGATGAAATTATCCATGAGTATCCCGAAGCAGAAATTATCGCATTCAAAGAAGGTAAACCAGTGAAACTCTTTAAAGCACTTAAACTTTCCGGTACGAAGGATTAAATATTTTGTTTAATAGAATTGTCGCAAAAACACCCTGAAAAATTATTTGACGAATGTCAAAAATTTTTTTGAATTTTTATTCAATTCCCTTTCCTTCAATGTTTTGTAACTGTTAACTGAAAGTTAATTTTTTTGTTTTAATGTCTGATTTTCAGTCATTTGAACGGTGTTAGTTTCAATGGTTTGAATACTAACTGTATAAAGTAATTCCTAAAAATTCAACCCTTCAGGCATTTTTTTTTCCAGTTTTTTTTAGCAAATTTTGTCCTGATTGAAAACACACATCTTTAACATATTGTAAAAAATGGAAGGCATAGAAACAAAACTGGATCATAAGCAAGTCTGGTCTGAGTGTCTGAGTTACATTCAGGCTTCTATACCGGGAAATGATTTCCGTACATGGTTTGAGCCCATTGTACCATTGAAACTGGAGAACAAAGTGCTTACTATTCAGGTGCCAACCTACTACTTTTATGAATTTATCGAAGAGCAATATATCAAACTGGTGAGTACGGCGCTTCGCGAAGTGATTGGTTCCGGTGCCAAACTGGAATATAGTGTGGTAATGGAGCGGTCATCAGCGCCTTCTGCCTCACCTACGTATACAGTAAATTATCCTGCATCCGGAAAACACGATCTGCGCAACAGGGCAGTCGACAAAAAATATGGTCGCCAGGATCAGCCAAACATACGAAATCCTTTTATAATACCGGGCGTTAAGAAATTAAATATCGATCCGCAGCTTAACCCAGAGTATAGCTTTGAAAATTTTGTGGAAGGGGATTGCAACCGTTTGGCACGTTCGGCCAGTGAAGCTGTTGCTAAAAATCCCGGCAAAACAGCCTTTAATCCGCTTTTTCTCTATGGCAACAGCGGATTGGGTAAAACACATCTTGGTCAGGCTATTGGCATTGAGGTTAAAAGACTATATCCGGAAAAAACGGTTCTCTATGTCAGTGCCAATAAGTTTACGACACAATATACCGACTCTGTTGCCCGAAATTCAGCCAATGATTTTATGCATTTCTATCAGATGATAGATGTGTTGATCATTGACGATATACATGAACTTGCCGGTAAAGAAGGTACTCAAAATACCTTTTTTCATATTTTTAACCACCTGCATCAATCTGGAAAACAGTTGGTGCTTACATCAGATAAGGCACCGGTTGACTTAAAAGGGATGAAAGAGCGTTTGCTGACGCGCTTTAAGTGGGGTTTACCGGCCGATTTGCAGTCGCCCGATTACGAAACAAGGGTTGAAATACTAAAAAATAAAAATCTATAAGGACGGAATCAACGTTTCCGATGAGATCATTTACTACATAGCCTCGCATATAACTGATAATGTGCGCGAACTGGAAGGTGCTCTTATTTCGTTATTGGCAATGTCCACGCTTAATAAGGCTGAGATTACTTTCGATATTGCGCGCAGTGTAGTTGACAGGCTGGTAAGCAAACCGCATAAAGAAATTACGGTAGACCAGATACAACAGAAGGTTTGTGATTTCTATGGTCTGAAACCCGATGCACTCCAGTCTAAAACCCGAAAACGTGAAATTGTCCAGGCGCGGCAGGTAGCAATGTATTTTTCCAAGAATTTGACCAATTCTTCTCTTTCTGCTATCGGCGCAGTTATTGGACGACGTGATCATGCAACTGTTTTGCATGCTTGTAAAACTGTAAAGAACCTGAAAGAGACCAATACCGAATTCAAGCATCAATTGAAAGAGATTGAAGGACTTATCAGACAATAACACAAACAGATCGTTGGGAAGTTTATTTATCTTTCTCTGCAAGGTTCGGATTCTTCAGAGAATTACTTGCAGAAAATCGCCGTCGAACACTCTATGGTTATCTGTTTCAGTTTGTAAATACAAAAAATCCCCGGTAATTTTTTGAATTTCCGGGGATTTTAGTTTTTTATCTTAACGCAGGGATATTTTTTTTAAAAAACATATCTTTGGTACTTTCTTTGAATAAATGGGGCGTGTCTACGCGAAAAGTTTTTACAATATGCGTGTCTGTTCTGAAAGTGTCATTGACAAGGCTTGCGAAGCCGGAAAATACGGAGTTTACTCATCGTAAATGATTAATTTTCGGACGAGCGTAACACAGTAAATGGTACTTTATGGACAGACACTAAATAGTGTCTTGTATTTTTACAGGAACAGGATGAAACGAACCTGGCAAGTTTAGTCATAATCAGGGTATGTTTAAGTTCTTTTATGTGGACTCAGCCGACCTTGTAAATTATTAGGATACAGATAATTGAAGAACAAACAGATATAATCCACGACGATTTCTCTGTAAATGTAGATTTTGAATTTTTTACCATGATAAAAAACTTTTCAAAACCGGCTTTAGCTTTTTTGTTGACCGTAGGAGTGTTTTTCTTCTCCGTGTTTTTCGTTCATGCCCAGGAAGAATCTACCCGTAAACGAATTATTATCGACGGTGAAGAATTTTTTCTTCATGTCGTTCAGGTCGGTGAAGGTTTTTATTCCATTGCTCGTCAGTACAATGTTTCGCAACAGGAGATACTTGATGCCAACCCCCAATTGGAGGGTGGACTCCTTAAGGGACAGATTCTTCGGATTCCTGTTATTGAAGGTCGTAATGCGAACTCCAAAGAAGTTGAAAGCTCCGGTAACTTTACATTACATACTGTTGAGAAAGGACAAACTGTTTGGTTTATTTCGCGGAAGTACGATGTTGATATTGAAGATATTTACAAGCATAATCCCGGTTCCAGACAAAAATTGACGGTTGGCAGTATCATAAAAGTTCCTGTTAGTGGGGAACAAGAGAAGACTCAACAATTTGATGATGATAATTTTAAGTTATATGAAATAAAAGCCGGAGATACACTTTACTCGCTTTCCAGAAGAGTTGGTACTTCTGTGAACGATATTCTTCAGCTTAATCCCGGTCTGCGTAGTGGTGTTCTGGTTGTTGGGTCGGTTATCAGGATCCCTTCCGGACAAGAACCTGGTGAGAGAAAAGATTTAGCAACCAAAGATGAGCCTGGTTACATAGAAGGTGAGAGGTATAATTATCATGAAATAAAGCCCGGACAAACACTTTATTCAATAAGCCGTCTTTACCAGGTGGAAGTTGATGAGCTTAGAAGAGTCAATCCGGATATAAACCCGGACGACTTAAAACCCGGGTATATGCTTCGGATACCACGTTCGGTTGAAAATCGATATGCAGAGCAACAGGAGGTGAAGGACAGAGATATGTTTGAAACCCACAAAGTGAGACGCCGTGAAACACTTTTTTCCATATCGAGACGATACGACGTAGACATGGAGATCATACGGAAGGTAAACGCAGGGGTCGACTTTTCCAACCTTAGAAGAGGTACCGAGTTGAAGATTCCTACCGATCAGTGGTTTGTTTTGAATTATCCGGGAACGCCTGAAGAAGGGAGGGAAACGGCCGAATCGGGTATCGACTCAGTGAAATATTCAGGACTGGTTCCGTCAGACAGTCTTTGCATTAACAAGAATAATGTAGGTAGTGTTTTACGACCGGTCAGAGTTGCATTGCTTTTTGCCCTTTGATCTGGATGCAACAGAAAAAGCAAACATTGTTGAAAAAGTACAGAATGGCGATACCATAAAAACTGTGCGACAAAATCCTGTACTGGCACGTCGTTCTGTTGTTTTTGCCGAGTTTTATGAAGGAGCACTTCTGGCTCTGGATAAGTTGAAGCAGGAAAATGTAAACGTGGAATTGTCTGTCTTTGATATAGCATCTGAAAACTTATCGGTTAAAGACTTTTTGGATGCGAATGAAAGGGAACTCAGCAAGGTTGATATGATTATAGGGCCTGCACGTTCGGAAAATCTTAAACCGGTGTCCGACTTTGCATTGAATCATCAGATTAAGTTGGTATATCCACTCTCGAACGTCAACCCCGAATTGGAGCGAAACCCCTGGCTTTTTCAAATAAATACACCTGATACTCTGATTTTTGATAAAATGGCCGCAGAGATTGTTCGTCAGTCCGAAAACTACAATCTCCTGGCCATACTTCCCGAGGAGGAAGATGAGTATGCTTCACGGTTTATTGAACAGTTGAGAAAGAAGGTGTTTTTTAACGAATTTGCCCTTAATAAAAACATTAATTATCTGGAGTACAGGATAGTAGGTAATGAGGATCAGACTAATCTGGAAGCATTGCTGGATCCCCTGAAAAGAAACTATGTGGTGGTACCAACCAACCAGGAGGCCACAATCTCTAAAATTGTTCCCACTCTGGCCGGAATTGCAGAAACGCACGGCGTGCCAATTCATCTGTTTGGAATGACCGAATGGCTGCGTGCTCAATCTATTGAGCCTGAAGATATGTTTCGCCTGAATGCCAGTATTTTTACTTTTTTCGCGTTCGATTACGATAACAATCAAACAAAACGTTTTATTGAGAAATATCGCGATTGGTATTATACCGAACCTCATGCAGTATCCCCGTACTTTCAGAATTCTTCATCATCACCGGGTTATTCCCGTTATGGAGCCTGGGGCTATGACGTAACTTATTATTTTATTTCGGCTCTGGCACGAAGAGGATTGCATTTTGAGTATTGCCCGGATCCAATTAATATTCAGCCCGTTCAATTTAATTTTTCATTCAAACGGATATCTAATTGGGGCGGTTTTTATAATGAAGGCATTTTTCTGCTGAAATTTTTACAGGGCTATAAGGTTAAAAGGGTTCCGTTGTTAACCTTCCCGTCTGTTTTGCCGGTTACAGCAGAAGAGTCATTTCATTAGTATAAAATTTGATTTTCAAGGCCTAATGGAACTCGCATGCAAGATTTATACATGTTATTTTGTGACAAACCTTGCCATGCTGTTTCAACCGTTTTGAAAAGTAAAATACGATTCATTAATTCACGTCTGTCCGAAAAGTACCATTTGTCAGGGTACGCTTGCCGTCAAAATACTCATCCCAGGATGCCCGGGACTCTGTTTTTGCGGCTTCGCAAGCCCCGATGATATCGGGGCAGGCACTGGAACCGGCACTTTCAGGACAGGCACTAATAAATTATCTGAAACTATATGATTTCGGTCAATCATTTGACACTTGATTTTGGTACGTTTGTTCTTTTCGAGGATGTCTCGTTCTTAATTAATCCCCGTGATCGTATTGGGCTGGTCGGGAAAAACGGTGCCGGTAAAACCACTCTTCTGAAAGTGATTTACGGATTACAGGAGCCTACATCGGGAGAAATAACCAAACCCAAAGATTTTACTATTGGATACCTTCCCCAGGTGATGAAACACAATGACCGTTATTCTGTTGTAGAAGAAACCGAACAGGCCTTTTGGGAATTGAAGGAACTTGAAAGGGAAATTGACCGCCTGAATCAGGCTATTCATCAACGCGATGATTATCATTCCGATGAATACATGGGGCTGATCGAAAGGCTTACCGAAGCAACAGAACGATTCAATATGTTTGGAGGTCAGGATTATAAGTCGCGTATTGAGGTGACGCTGAAAGGGTTGGGATTTCGCCCGGGCGATTTTTCACGGTCGACATCAGAGTTCAGTGGTGGCTGGCGTATGCGAATCGAACTTGCCAAGATATTACTTCGTAAACCCGATCTCCTTCTGCTTGATGAGCCTACCAACCATCTTGATATTGAGTCCATAACCTGGCTCGAAGAGTTTCTCCGAAGTTACAGTGGTGCATTGGTGCTTATTTCTCACGATAAAGCTTTTCTTGACAATGTTACTACGCGTACCATAGAAATTTCTCTTGGAAAGATTTACGATTATAAAGCACCTTATTCACGTTTTGTAGAGTTGAGGAAAGAGCGTCGTGAGCAGCAACTGGCAGCTTACCGTAATCAGCAAAAAATGATAGAAGATACCGAACAATTTATTGAACGGTTTCGGTACAAAGCAACAAAGGCTGTGCAGGTTCAGTCGCGTATTAAACAACTGGAAAAACTCGACCGAATTGAGGTTGACGAGATTGATGAAAGTAAGTTGAATATTAAATTTCCGCCGGCTCCCCACTCGGGTAAAATTGTCGTTGAAGGAAAACACATTGGTAAATCGTATGGTACCCTTAAAGTACTTGAAGATATAGATTTCATCATCGGAAGAGGTGAAAAGGTCGCTTTTGTGGGACGAAACGGTGAAGGGAAAACAACCCTTGCACGGATTATTATGCAGGAGATTGAATATCAGGGTGCTATTCGTATTGGACATCAGGTAAAAATAGGATATTATGCCCAGAATCAGGCCGAACGATTAAAAGAAAACCTTACTGTACTTGAAACAGTCGATAATGTTGCAACCGGGGATGTGCGCACCAGGGTCAGGGATTTGCTTGGTGCGTTCATGTTTAGCGGCGAAGAAGTTGACAAGAAGGTTTCTGTATTATCGGGAGGCGAGCGCACGCGATTGGCAATGGTGCTTTTACTACTGGAACCAGTTAATTTCCTGATACTGGACGAGCCCACCAACCATCTGGATATGCGATCGAAGGATATTTTGAAACAGGCACTGAACGACTTCGAAGGCACTGTACTGGTTGTATCACACGATCGTGAATTCCTGGATGGATTGGTGACCAGAATCTTTGAGTTTTCAGACAGAAAAATTAAAGAACATATCGGTGGCATTTATGAGTTTCTTGAGAAAAAACGGATGGATAACCTTCAGGAACTGGAAAAACAGCCGTCCAGGATAAAGGCGAATAAGAACCTTTCCGGAAGCGCTATGACACGGGAAAATAAAAGCGGAAAAGCTGCCTTTGCCGAGCGAAAAGAACTCAATAAAAGCATAAAAAAGGCCGAAAATGAAGTGAATGCCCTGGAAAAGGCCATTACGCAGATTGAAGCGGAAATGGATCGGGTATTGGCAAAAATGAATAGAGATTCGGAGAATGCTATAGATACTTCTCTTTTTGAAGAATTTGTGGAATTGCAGGACAAAATGGAGAAAAAGATGAACCAGTGGGAATCAGCACATGCAGAACTGGAACAACTGGAGAAAAAAAGATCCGAAATGGATGCCTGAGATAGTGTTTTGTGGTTTGAAGGCAGAAGGGAATTACCAATGATCAATTATCAATTATCAATGATCAATATGTCAATATTTTTCAACCATATTTCAATCCCTGTTCAACCTCTAAATATCTAACCTCTAATATAGTATCTAAACAAGAACATTTATTGATTTAAAAATGGAAAAGAACATCATATTCGGTATTCGACCTGTCATGGAGGCCATCCAGGGCGGGCGTGATATTGACAGGATACTGATCAGTCAGAATCTTAAAGGGCAACTGGCCAGAGAACTGACAGAGCTTATTCAGGAAAAAGGAATTAATTTTAAACAGGTGAAGCCCGAGCGAATCGACCGGGTTACCAAAAAAAATCATCAGGGTGTTGTCGCGTATCTTCCACCTGTTGAATATCATGATATAGAGCAGATTGTCGGAAAATCTCTCGACGAAGGCAGGTCTCCGTTTGTTCTTCTTCTTGACGGGATTACCGATGTGAGGAATTTCGGAGCGATTGCCCGCACGGCTGAATGTGCCGGAGTAGACGCCATCGTTTTACCCGAAAAAGGAAGCGTGTCGGTAACGCCTGATGCCATAAAAACATCGGCAGGTGCGTTATTTCGTATTCCGGTATGCCGTGAAAAGAATCTTTATTTTGTTTTAAGACATTTGAAAAATCGTGGCTTTACCATTGCAGCAGCTTCCGAGAAAGGCGATACAGACTACCGGAAAGTTGAATACCAGGGAGCGGTAGCGCTTATCCTGGGGGCCGAAGATAAAGGAGTATCATCGCAACTGCTAAAAATGGCTGATGCGCATGTGTCGATTCCCGTCAAAGGAGAAATAGGATCACTTAATGTTTCTGTGGCAGCCGGAATCCTCATTTATGAAGTACTCCGCCATCGGGGGTAAAACGAAGAGTTGGATGACCCGGTGCTTTTGATTATATTTGTTGCGCTTTTAGCAAAACTCTGTTAAACATTTGCAATTGGATGCAAATCAGTTGTTTGAAGTTAATGGATGTTAGGTGTTAAAGTTTATTATATCAATATTTTATGAATAATCCGGGTTAAATCTGATATCTAAAAATCTAACGATCTATTGTTTTAGATAAATATTATGGAATACATCGTTTCCGCACGAAAATACAGACCTGATACATTTGATTCGGTAGTAGGACAGAAGAACATTACTACTACGCTGAAAAATGCCATAAAAAATCAGCAACTGGCGCATGCTTACCTGTTTTGTGGCCCTCGCGGGGTAGGTAAAACGACCTGTGCCAGAATTTTTGCAAAAACAATCAACTGCAAAAATATAACTTCTGATTTTGAGGCGTGCAACGAATGTGATTCCTGCCGTGCCTTTAACGAGAACCGATCTTACAATATCCACGAACTTGATGCTGCGAGTAATAATTCGGTTGAAGACATCCGTTCTCTGATAGACAAGGTACGGATACCACCCCAAATGGGGAATTACAGTGTGTATATTATTGATGAGGTACACATGCTTTCGCAACAGGCGTTTAATGCTTTCCTGAAAACCCTTGAAGAGCCTCCCAGGCATGCTGTTTTTATTCTCGCAACCACCGAAAAACACAAAATATTGCCCACTATTCTTTCGCGTTGTCAGACTTTTGATTTTAACCGTATCAAGGTCGAAGATGCTGTAGAACACCTTAAAAAAGTGGCACAACAGGAAGGTGTAGTGGTTGAAGAAGAAGGTCTCAATGTTATTGCTCAGAAAGCCGACGGGGCGATGCGTGATGCATTATCCATTTTTGATCAGATTGTGGCTTTTTCGGGGAAAAATGTCTCTTATCAGCAGGTGATTGATAATCTTAATGTTCTGGATTATGATTATTATTTTAAACTGGTAGATGCATTCCTGAATGAAGATACGAAATCTTCATTACTCATACTTGATGAAATATTGGACAACGGATTCGATGAGGGACATTTTGTGGCCGGTCTATGCAGTCATCTTCGCGATCTGCTGATGTGTAAAGACGAGGCAACACTGGCATTGCTGGAGGCAGGTGCTTCTATTCGCGAAAAATATCTTGAACAATCGCGTAAGTGTCAGGTAGATTTTCTGGTTAAAGCCTTAGAGATTGCAACTCAATGTGACCTTCAGTTTCGGTCAGCCAGAAATAAAAGATTGCATACCGAATTTG
Organism: Anaerophaga thermohalophila str. Valhall; assembly: GCF_000250735.1. GTDB lineage: Bacteria > Bacteroidota > Bacteroidia > Bacteroidales > Marinilabiliaceae > Anaerophaga > Anaerophaga thermohalophila_A. Next base: position 15,200 of record NZ_AHZV01000076.1, on the reverse strand, counting down.
CTCTTATTAAATTGTCACGCCTTCTTACCGAAAAAAAAAAGTAAGAAACCCAAGTTGAGGAAAGTGCTTCTCTTTCAAACGAAGTTGAGGAAAAGGCACCCGTCTCCAAACCCGGAACTTCTTTTCATGCACAAGGAAGTAAGAGTGGTACAACTAAGCCGGGTGGCAAAACTTTAAAGCGCTTTTCTATTAAGGAGTTCACCAGTGCAAAAGGGACTTCCCGAACACAAAGCCAACAAGAAAATGCTGCCAGAGAACCTTCTCAAGGACAGGAAATAGATTCTTCATGGAACAACGAATTTACTCCTGAGGAGTTGCAGAAAGTGTGGAGTGCCTATGCACGCTCTATAGAATCAAAGAATCCAAGGCTTTTTAGTATGCTGACGGCGCGTTCTCCTCGTCTTAAAGGAAAGCAGGTGGTGGTTTTCCCGCTTCAGAATGAAACCCAGGAAGTGGAATTATTGAAGGAGAAAACTCCTTTGTTCAACTATTTGAGGAGGGAACTGAAAAATGCAGGGCTCCAGTTGGAGATAGAATATGTTCGGGAGGGAACAGGACAACAGAAGGCTTTTACTGCTGCTGATAAATATAAGCTACTGGCAGAGAAAAATCCTGTTCTTAACAAACTTAAAGATGCTCTGAATCTTGATCTGGAATAGGTGGAGGAAGGTAAGTACATGCAGAAGGCAGAAACAGTAGAAAGAAACAAGCATGGAACTTTAATTTCTCCCTCGGCTCAGCCGCTTTGTTTACAAAGAAATCTGCCGCAGTGTTGTATAAAAATCGTAACCTGGTTTTACTGATGAAGCATTCAAATGTTGTAGTAAAGCTGAACCTTGTCGCTTTTTGATGTGTTGTTTATTTGACTTAATTGACATACAAACAAAATTGACCTATGACGAAAATTAAAGTACAGAATCCGGTTGTGGAACTGGATGGAGATGAGATGACCAGAGTCATCTGGAAAATGATTAAGGAACAGCTTATTTTACCTTACCTCGATCTGGACATTAAGTATTATGATCTGAGCATTCAGAACAGGGATGCTACCGATGACCAGATTACTGTAGAGGCTGCAAAAGCTATTCAAAAGTATCACGTGGGAATTAAATGTGCTACAATTACGCCAGACGAAAAAAGGGTAGAGGAGTTTGGACTCAAAAAGATGTGGAAGTCACCCAATGGTACTATCCGTAATATTATTGGCGGAACCGTTTTCCGTGAACCCATTCTGATAAAAAATGTACCACGCCTTGTTCCGGGCTGGGAACATCCGATTTGTATAGGACGTCATGCTTTTGGCGATCAATATCGTGCCACCGACTTTGTAACCAAAGGAAAAGGTAAACTGACCATTACTTTTACCCCTGAAGATGGTTCAGAACCACAGGAATATAACGTTTACGACTTTGAAGGCGACGGCGTTGCTATGGCCATGTACAATACTGACGAAAGTATTCGTGGTTTTGCGCATAGTTGCTTCAATCAGGCAATTATGAAAAAATGGCCGCTCTATCTTTCTACCAAGAATACAATTCTCAAGAAATACGATGGTCGCTTCAAAGACATCTTCCAGGAGATTTATGAGAGGGATTACAAAGAAAAATTTGAAGAACTCGGCATTACTTATGAACACCGCCTGATTGACGATATGGTGGCAGCTGCCCTGAAATGGAACGGCCGGTTTGTCTGGGCTTGCAAAAATTATGATGGCGATGTCCAGTCAGATACCCTTGCACAGGGATTTGGCTCTCTCGGTCTGATGACTTCAACGTTGGTTACACCTGATGGTAAAACCATGGAAGCCGAAGCTGCCCACGGAACCGTTACACGTCACTTTCGTATGCATCAGCAAAGCAAACCCACATCAACCAATCCCATTGCTTCCATTTTTGCCTGGACTCGCGGACTTGAATTCCGTGGAAAACTCGACAGTAACGAAGAACTCATCAAATTTGCCCTTACCCTCGAGCAGGTTTGTATCGATACAGTGGAAAGCGGGAAAATGACTAAAGACCTTGCTCTTACCATTCACGGCAAAGATATGAAAGAAGAACATTATCTCAACACTGAAGCTTTTATGGAAACACTGGCTGCAAACCTTAAAAGAAAAATGGAAGGTTAATAGTAATATTCTTTCAGCTTGTTTAATAATAGTTCATTAAAAATAGCCTAAGCGCAGAGACACAAAGACGCAAAGTTTTTATTGTGTGAGAGATATGGATATTCGTTAAATAAATGGTTGTCAATTGCTTGCGAGATTTAACGAGCTGTTAATAACATGAGCCCGCACTTTTTTGTGCGGGCTTTTTTTGATGTAAAAGACAATCAGTCTCCCGCTCGGCGTAATTTGTAATTACGTCGAATTTTAACAGGCAGTTTGCAACTGCCATCGTACAAATATTTTTCACTTCATGGTGACATAAATGGGTATTAATCTTTAAATTTGTAGTAAAATATGATGATTATGAATATAGAAACCAGAAAGTTGAATATTATTAACTGGGTGTCTCATCTTCAGGATGAAGCTGTACTCTCCAGAATTGAGCAACTTCAATCTCAAAAGCAAGATTGGTGGGATTTGATTAGTGAAGAGGAAAAGGCAGAAATTAAAGAAGGAATATCTCAGGCCGATAATGGCGAAACAAAAACAACAGAAGAGGTCCTGTCAAAGTACAAGAAATGGCTTTAAAAATAGTTTGGTCCAAACGAGCAGAAAATGGGTACGATAAAATAATACAGTATCTGGAAGAAGAATAGACAGACCGTGAAATCCGAAATTTTATTAAAGAAACACGGCAGTTTTTATCTCTTCTTGAGAGAAATCCTCATTTGTTGGAACCATCCCAAGTCCGAAAGAACATATACAGAGGCCCCATGAATCGTCTTACAATAGTTACTTATCGGGTAAAACCCCGGAAAAAGCAAATAGAACTTTTAAACGTGCGAAGCTCCAGGCAAAAGCCACTAAAAAAATAATCAATATCCACCGCATAGAACGTTTACCAGTTTAATCTGAAAGACCACCTGGGCAACGTACGTGCCATGACTGATTTAAGTGGTAATTTACAGCAGGTTAGTAACTATTACCCCTTTGGCATGTTGGCTGAAAATGCTCAAGTTGGTGGTGCCAATAATAAGTACCGCTACAACGGCAAAGAACTGCAGGACGATGCAATAGGGAATGGACAGTTGGATTGGTATGATTACGGGGCACGGTTTTATGACCCGGCAATTGGGAGGTGGCATTGCATAGACCCAATGGCTGAAAAATATCCAAGTATTAATCCATACAATTATTGCTTTAATAATCCAGTAAATTTATTTGACCCTGATGGGATGGATCCTGACTCTGATGATGATAAAAAAAAGAGACAGGAATCTGATGAACAAAAATTAATAAAGTATTATCAGAATATTGGTTATAATGTTAATAGTATTGAAGGTGTAAAAGATGCTGTTGCTACTATCGAGAAGGTGAATGACGTTCTGGCTGAATATGGAGAGGAAAGCTCTATAACTCAAGTAACATCTTCAGAATACCAAGAAAAAAATACAGCTTATGGTTGCTGCGGTTAACTGGTTTATGCCTGGAGGGGATAGATATCAAATTGTATGTACTATAGGATTAGGTAGCGAAGTGAATGATGTTATTACTGATAAACTTTCTCCAGGTAAATTAGCCAGATATAAGTCTACTTTGGAAAGTATAGGAAAGGATTTGAATAAGAGGATTGACAACACTTTAGGTGAGATGATAGATTTAAGTAATAAGATGTCCTACTATAAATCAGAGGATAGTAGAAATACTGTTACTTATAGAATGCTTGAACAAAAGTGGAATATAAGACGAGACCGGCTTTTCCAGTTGCAAGATAATCAAAGAGTTATCAATCATGAAATAGAAAGGGTAACAATATTAATATATCAGAATCCAAATTATCAAAAATAACAAGAGTTTTTATTGGGATTTGATTTATGGAACTTTCTGTTGACAATAGAAATCGAGCAATAGCATATACATTAATCATATTGTTTTTAATAATTGTATTGTGCCTTATTCTATATTTTAAGACTTCCAATTTAGCCATAGTTTATACTGGCCTTACTTTATTGGGTTTTGATGTGCTAATTGGTTTTTATTCAGTGAGAAAGCATGATATTAAAAGGGCAGAACTGAATAATGATGAAATAAAAATATATCATAGAAGTGGGCTTATAAAAATTCCCATAAAAGAAATAAGTGATATTTATTCAGGATTAAATTATTTCATTGATATAAAAGGAAGGTTGTCAAATACAATATGTATTGTACTTTAATACTAAGTATGCTTTTGGGAGCAGGCTATTTTTAAAATTTTACATTAAAAACAATAAGGTTAAAGGAGATCCTAATGAAATACAAATTATTCGAGAGAATATGAATAGCTAAAAAATCATGAAACAAGTAAAAATATTTCTGTGTTTAACAATATTGTTTAGTGTAAGCTGTATTAATAACACTAAAAATGAGGATATTGTAAGCAGCGAAAGAGATTATAATAATATTGTCACAAATTACTATAATGACCAAAATCTGTTAGTAAAGCAAACAACGGTAAACACTGAGAAACCTCATGGGGTATTACTTGAAAGAAGAGCACAAACTAATTACTTCTATGATGACAAAGAAAGATTAAAGAAAGAGGTAAGAATAAAACTAGTTGAAGAGAATTCCTCAAATCCCGATTCATCGGTAATATTTTACGATTACAATCAAAATGATGAATTGACAAGAAAAATTCATATTGATTACAATGGTGATACATTAGAAATAGAGGAGAACAGCTATTTAAATGAAGGCAATGTTAAAAACATAAAAAGAATCACCATCAAAAAATCTTTCTTACCAAAAACAGTCTATGACACAGCATATTACTTAATTAAAGAAGAATTTGAAGACACCTTAAAAAGGTAGTAAGTTATTATCAGTTAAAAGGTGCAAAGAAACAACTGAGAGAAACAGAATTTTTAAGTTATAATCAAAGCGGCAATTTAGAAAAAAGCTACACTTTAGACATTAATAATGATACAGTTCAATTCCTTCTTGTCGAATATTATAATGGTAAGATAAAAAGCAAGAAACACGTTTTAAATAAACTTAATCACACAACTAAGGAATTATATGATGCTAATGGCTGTATTGAAAAAGTAATAACTATTGATAAATCTGCAAATATTAGTGATACAGTATATTATGAATGCGATGACATTTGCAATGTTCTTAAAATAAAATGGTAGTAGAATAATATAATAAGAAACTTTTATTTTAACAGCCCGGTAATTTTATCGATAACCGAATTAAGAAAACCGGTATCTACAGCCGTATTTTTAGAAATAATCAGGCTTTCGTTTAATAGGAATATTTTATGTAACCGGATACAGCTTTGTAAAGGAAGTTCTTTGCCATTAACAAAATCACTTTTGTTTATCAGGAGCGAAAGGCTGTCGTTACGAATTTTAGAGGTAACCTGAACCATCAAATAATCACCGGTATTGTTTACGCTGTCGTTGGAAATAATAAGTGCCGGCCTTTTCTTTGTCCTGGACAAATCAGAAAACGGGAACCCGATAATTACAATGTCGCCTTTTTTATACTTCATGCTTTATAGAACTTCGTCCCACCTGTTATCTTCATCCGATAGCCAATCTTCGGCCAGGCTTTTTTCCGATAAAAGCATTGTCTCGTAGGTACTATCTTCTTCGATTACTTCTTTAGTTTTTGATTTTTTTTCTTTTATCTGAATATCAGCAAACTTGCTCTTAATATGGCTTATAAAAGCAAGGTATTTATTATCCGGTATGTTTAGAACGACTTGTTTCATGATCGATTATTTTACAGCGTAAGTTCTCCTGTTTTTTATCTCGTGTATCATTGCATCCAAAGTAAAAAGAATCTGTTCTTTTTCATTTTCGGCAAAGCTTTTAATATCGTTGAACCTGCGGAGCATGTCAGGGTCTTTAAAGATATTGCTTTCTTCTGTTTCTCCTAACAAATATCCCACAGTAGAATTAAGCAAATCAGCCAATTTTTTGGCTGCTTCAATAGATGGTGTCATCTCATCCCTTTCATATCGGCTTATGACCGATACAGAGGTGTTGAGTTTTTTTGCCAGTTCGGTCTGTGACCATCCCTTTTCTTTACAGAGCATTGATATTTTCTTACCAAATGTCAACATAATTTTAAACCTAAAAAGATTTGTTTTACCCCTATTTTTCAAGGAACACACAAATATACAAACCTTATACGAGAAAATAAAATATGAAAAGATTTTGTCAATTTGATTGATTGGATTAAATTTGACCGAAAAAGGTTAAAAATTATTTTTTATGGAAATTTTAGAAATAAAATCCAGGCTATCCATTAACACTGTTTTGAAACACTACGGTTTACATCCCGACCGGAATGGAATGTTAAAATGGATATTCCGGTGATGTTGACCCCCCATTCCGGTGATATTGACCCCCTGCTCAGTATTGGTTCAAAGAACGAGATGGACTGACAATATTACCGTTTTTTTCTTAAACTTTCACCTCTCAATTCGATTCTATGAGAAGTGTGGACTAATCTATCTAAAATAGCATCCGCAACCGTCTCTTCTCCAATGATATCGTACCAATTTTCAACGGGTAATTGACTGGCTATAATGGTTGAAGCTTTCCCATGACGATCTTCAATTATTTCCAGAAAATCCATTCGTTGTTGGTGCTCTAAATGGGCAAGACCAAAATCATCAAGTATCAGAAGGTTTGTTTTTGCCAATTTCTCTAAAAAATTGATTATGGTTCCTTCAACCCTGGATAATTTTGTTTTGAGAAAGAGCTTTTGGGCATTAAAATATGCCACCTTATATCCGTGAACACAAGCCTGATGCCCCAGAGCTGAAGCTAAATAACTTTTGCCACAACCCGATGCTCCCGTTATGAGTATTGATTCTCCTTTTGTAAGGAAATCACCGGTAGCAAGATTGGATATAAGCCCTTTATCGAGCCCTCTGGATGAATCAATGTGTAACTCTTCAATAGAGGCCTGATAACGAAAACGTGCCGATTTACGAAGCCGTTCAAATCGCTTGTTTTCACGATCCTGCAGTTCGGCTTGTAGCAACACTTCAAGTCCCTCATTTAAGGTTAGCTCATGCTGTCTTCTGGTTTCCACCAGTGCTTTCCAGCTGCGCTCCATGCCGTGTAAACGCAAGCTGGTCATTTGTTGTTCAAGTTGTTTCATTGTTATCAAAATTTAATGTTGATTGTTTGTAATAGGCTTTTCCGCGGATATTTTCGTGTTCCGGTAAAGTTTCTTTTTTAGAGACTTCAGGGATTTCCGTCATCTTATTTTTAATGATATTCTGGATAAATCCATAACTGTATTGCTCAACTTCCATGGCCATAGCACAGGCTTTTTTAAAAGTTGCTTCGGGGGTTTTTCTTTGCAAACTCAACACCCCCTGGCAAGAACGATATACCTGCTCAGGATGCCTTTTTTGTGCAAACATCAAACGAAAGAGCTCATGCAATTCAGGACTGATGTTCAAGGCCTTTTGTAGATAATATTCAGGACTGCGATCCAGGTAATGCCTGTGTGTGGAGCACAAGTGATCGGGGGTAGTTGAGTAGCCTGGATGATATACCCTGGGATGAACTGCAACTAGTTCTCCTTTGATATAAAAATAGACCATTGAACGCGTATAGATGACTTTAACCTTTGAACCAATATGTTGATATGGAACGCTATAATGATGCTTGTCCTGCTGAAGAAGAACATGGTTATTCTTGGCAACTGTCAACTTTCGGTAATATTTAATCTCAAAAGGCTCATCCGGTAAGGCACGTAATAAAGGCTTCTCCTTAGATAAAAATTGTTCCTCACGGCAATACTTCTTTTGTTGCATCCGTGTTTGATTGTGATCCCTGGTCTTATCCCTGATGGCTGCATTCAATGAGTGAATGTCAAAGAATTGCACCTTTCGCAAGCGGGCAAAAACGCGTGTGTAAATCATCTTTACCTGATTTTCCACCAATGCTTTGTCCTGAGGGCTGCATACACGCGTAGGCACAACAGCTGTTTGGTAATGGTTGGCAAAATCTTCTAAGACCTGGTTTACGCCAGGCTCATACAGATTAGCCTTTACTATGGCCGATTTAAGATTATCGGGTACCAACATTTCAGTAACGCCGCCAAAGGCCTCTAAACAGCATCTAAGAGCGTAAATAAAGTCTTCCACGCATTGACTTCTTACGGCTATAACAAAAGCATAATCGGAGAAAGGAAGGCAAGCCACGAAAACCTGACATGTAACAACCTCTCCGGTTTCAATGGACGGTTTAATCTTGCCCCGTTCACTTCGGGTTTGGGCAAAAATCTCCACCCTCGCACACTCGGGTAGTATTTTTGCCCAAAGCCTTGACATCCCTTTAAGTCCTTCCTTGACGCAGTGGCTTTCTTTTTTTCGGTTTTCTTTTAAAAAAATAATGTTGTTATTTTTTCTTTTAACTGAGAATAACTGAAGCCATCAGAAATGAATTTTTCAGCTAAAAGGTTCAATTAAAAGAAAAAAGATGCTATTTTTGAGGGTAGTAGACGTTCTTTGAACACCTATTTTGGAGCAGGTAGGGAACCAGTGGAAACGCAAAAAAACCGCGTAAGTTGGTATGATTACGGGGCGAGAATGTACGACCCAAGTTTGGGGAGGTGGCATGTGGTGGACCCGAAAGCTGAAAAATACTATTCATTCTCACCGTTTGTTTATGGAGCTAATAATCCTCTTTTATTTATAGATCCAAATGGAGAAGAAATATGGATATATTACACTGATGATGATGGAAATGAACAGAAGTTGCAATATAAACAAGGGATGAAATATAAAGGGAATAATGATTTTGTTGCAACTACTGTAGGTTCTTTGAATCAAATGGACAATGTTCAGATTGGAGGTGCTGTTTTAAGTGATTTAGTAGATTCAAAAAGTCAGTTTAATTTTACCAATACTTTTGCCAAAGATAAAAAAGGGAATGATGTAAAAGATGCACTTGCTTTTGCCAAAGATAAAAAAGGGGGAGGAGAAATACATGCTGGAGCATTAATGGAAAGTATACCCGATGGACAAAAGCTTGAATCTACAGCTCATGAACTATTTCATGGTTACCAATACGATAATGGACAAACACTAAATGGAAGCATGAAAACAATAAATAATGAGGTTGGAGCATATCTCTTTGGCAGAGCTGTGACGTTATCTTCAGGAAATGGAATGTTAGGTTGGGGTAACAATACAAATGCAGGATATGCTTACGAACAAGCCATGGAATCTCTCATTTATGCTCCGACTTTTAATAGTAATCAATATAATACAGCTGTAAGCAATTTTAAACTAGGTAGCTCTGTGAATGTGGGTAAGAACGGCGTGGCAGGGCAAGGACCTTATAGAAACTATAAAATCGATACAGCACTAAAAAACCCATTGATTAAAAAACTATTCCCTTTATTACGATGAAACCTCTATTTTTTGTATTATTCAGCGTATTTTTACTGATTATTGGCTGTAAAAGCCATTCACAGGGAAGTAAAGAAGTTGTTGTTGATCCTATCGTGCCTTCCCCGTATGAAGTTGAATATGATCCGCATGTAGTATTGCCAGATAGTTTGGGTGGTGGAAAATATAATGGATTAGCCGCTATTAAAGGGATAATTAATGATAATTTGAAAATTGAGAACGTAAAAATAATGAAGTTGCAATTGTTTACTTCCAAGCAGGACACTGTTATTGATTACTATTATGGAATGGATAGTTTATCTTTGAAGTGGTGTTACCCGCCTAAAGTGAGTGAATACTTGCCTTTTTTTGAAGATTTTGTTAAAACTGTTAGCATAAAGAGGCGTAAGGAATCGTCAGTTAAGGATATAAGTCAAATAACTTTAATGGTTCGATTTAAATAGTTTAGTTGCCAAAAATGTCCCCAGCAAAAACCCGACATAGTCCGGGTTTTTTCTTACCCCGCAAAAGCCTGTTTCGCCTTCACATATTGCAAAATATTGTCTACCACATAGAAAAGGTGGTTCCTATCTTCCTGCGGTAGTTTTTGAATCTCCTAAATTTTTTTGATTACATCGGTATCAAGCAGAAACTCGGTATTGCCTACCAGGTAATCCAGTGACACACCAAGAGTCTTTGCCATTTTACGGGCAATTTCTACCCCGCTCGGCGTAATTTGTAATTACGTCGAATTTTAACAGGCAGTTTGCAACTGCCATCGTACAAATATTTCTCACTTCATGGTGACAAAAATGGGTATTTATCTTTTAATTTGTAGGAAAACTTGATAATTATGAATATTGAAACCAGAAAATTGAATATTATTAACTGGGTGTCTCATCTTCAGGATGAAGCTGTACTCTCCAGAATTGAGCAACTTCAATCTCAAAAGCAAGATTGGTGGGATTTGATTAGTGAAGAGGAAAAGGCTGAAATAAAAGAGGGGATATCTCAGGCAGATAAAGGCGAGACAAAGACAACTGAAGAAGTCTTATCAAAGTACAGGAAATGGCTGTAAAAATAGTCTGGTCCAAACGAGCAGAAAACGGATACGATAAAATAATACGGTATCTGGGCAACGGGCAAAAACTGGTAAAAAAATACAATAACGGAAGCCAGGATACAAATAGATGAGAACTAAAGAATAGGATCAGTAGATAAACATGGAAATATTTCAAAAAGCGCGGGGAAAATATTATCTTTATCTTGTTAAAAGGAAAACTATGTGACCCATTTTGTCGTTAACTTTATATAGGATAAAAACAAAGGAAGCTATGAATACTGTTGAATTAAAATCGGATTTGCACAGCCTAATCGACAAGGTAGAGGATACTACTATTTTAAATGCCATTCGAGCTATTTTAAGCAAGGAAGTAAGAGAAGAAGATTTTTGGGACGAATTGCCATTAAGTGTTCAGGAGTCTGTAAAACGAGGCATGGAACAAGCCAAAAAGGGCGAGTCGAGATTCCATCCTGAGGTAATGAAAAAATATGATAGATGGCTTTAGTAGCAAGGTGGTCTAAAGAGGCCGAAGATACTTTTGATGAGATAATAGAATATTTAGAAGACAACTGGACGGAAAGAGAAATACAAAACTTTGTTCGAAAGGCTCACAAGGTCATAGGGCAAATTGAAAAGAACCCTTACCAGTTCAAAGCTTCCCGGTTCCGGGAAATACGTAAGGCTTTAATTACAAAGCATAGCAGTTTGTTCTATTTTGTGAATGAAGCTGATAAAATTATAGAACTCTATACATTTTGGGACAACCGGCAAAACCCTAAGAAACTCAAACATTAATCAGCCCCCGCTCGCCGTAATTTGTAATTTCTTCGAATCTTAACCGGCAGTTTGTAACTGCCATTCCTGGCAAACAAAGCGGCCGCTCGACAATGTCGCACAGAAATAGTTTTTTTTAACTACCACATTTAACTCAATAGATGGTTAGATTTTCAGAAACCTGCCTGACGGCAGGCTTGCCTATCGTCAGGCAGGTTTCTAATAATCTAACCATCTTCCGATCTATTACCAATAACCGTGTGCAAAAATTCCTCTGCATCTTTAGCATCTATAACCGTTTCTGAGATAAAAGCCTGCAGTTTTATCAGGATATCATCCATGGACATCGGCTCATTTTCGTCGATGAAATTGTTGGCGATGAAAAAGTCTGCCAGCTCTTCGGTTTTGGTTCTATAGAATCTTGAGACTTCACCATTTCTTAGCGCCAGTAGTAATTGTTCGGGATTGCCGTTGAGTTCGGCTGCTTTTTCTGCCACGGCATCGATAAATGTATCGGAGATAAGTCCGGATTGTTTCAAAACATCACGGCCAACTGGTTTTGGACGGCCAATGGAATAGAGTTCTTTAAATCGCGTCAACAGTTCTGCTTTGCTGCAGATGATTTGCCAGGTGTCATCATCCAAACCGGAAATACGACCGTTGTTTTGAACAAAACTCTGCAACTGCCCCCATTGGCGGATGCCTTTTTGCAGACACTTGTAAAGCAGGTTAACATCGTCGATCAGGTACCACAGATGAAGTGAAGTGATGTCGTCGGTGAGGAGGGAAAAAGAGGGGACGGCCAACGCTTCGCCGTATTTTGCGTGACTTTTCCCTTCGGGTTGGGGAGCAGAATACGAAAATTTAATGTCATCCGACGATATTTCGCTGATATTGTTTGATGAAGATCCACCTGAATTTCCAGTCAGGGCTATGTGGGTGAAATGTATATCGCTTTCTGATTTCAGGAACGAATACCATTTTTTCACTTCGTCGTCCTGAGCGGTGAAATAGAAAATTTGCCGGCCTTCACGACTGATTTCAATCAGGGCCTGAATAATTGCGGTTGCTCTCTCATCGTCGCTATTAGCCAGAAGCTCATCTGCCAGCAAGGGAAGTTTTATTGTGTCTTCCTGCTTTTCAATAAATGCCAGACGTACTGCCAGCAAGAGCTGTACTCTGGTTCCTGTTGATAGCTCCGATAGCGGTTGTTCCAGCTTCAATACTGTATCGTAAGCTGTAAATACGGCCTGTTCTTTATTGTCGAGACGCAGTTCATAACGACCTGCAGTAATCCGGTTAAATAGTTCGCCGGCAGCTTTGAAAACCTGCGGGCGGTTCTGATCGCGGGTTTGTGTTTTCAGCTCTTCAACGATGAGATGTCCTGTGAAGCCGGAAATGTTGTTGTGGTAAACATCTTCAAGGTCGTTTAATGCATTTTCTTTTTGGGCCAGAACATCTTCCAGTTCATGTCCGTTTTTTATTTGTCTGACGGCATTTTCTATTTCCTTAATCTGCTCAATGATGGTTTCCCAGTTTTCTGCATTGCGGGCAAATTCTTCAGATTTGGTGATGGCTTCTTCAGCGGTTAAATGTTCTGTTTCCTGTTTATAATCAGGGTATAACGGGTGATCATTTAAAAGATGCTCTTTTCCCTGATAGGTTGCTTTTGTGGCTATAAACTTGTTTTTCAGATCTTTGTAATTCTCCAGCTGTTCTGTCATTTGGCGTATGGTGGTCTTGTCGCCTTCGGTAATATTAAGACGTGAATATATTTCTGACAGCTCTTTTTCGGCATCTTTTAATCGTTTATTCTGATTCTCAATCTCTTTTTCGGACTGTTGTATTTGCCGCAGAAGTTCGCGTCGCTCGTTTTCCTGCTTTTTTAGTTCCGATAAAGTGGCTTTGATTTGTGGAATATCATCAGCTGCAGAAAAACCGGTCTCTGAAAATATTTCATTGCACTTTCCCAGTTCTGCTTGAAGTTCCGACTTTAGATGTTGTGTTTTTGATTGAATTGTTAATAATTCCAGATGGGAATTCTGCCAATTTTTTAGGTTTTCGATAAACCAGACCAGACTGGTGTAATCGTTTTCAGAGATATCAGGGATGTGCGGAGCTGTTTTTATTTTTTCTATCAGTTGGTTTCTTATTTCTTCCAACTGTTTTAATTCGTTATTGGCATTGCTGAGTTGCTTTTCAATATCTTTTTGTTTTCTGATGATGTCATCTTGTTGATGAGCTTTTTGAAGGTCTTTTACAAGCTCATTCAGGAGATTAACAACATCGTCGGGATGCCATTGACCAGGCTGTTTCAGTCCTGTTTTACGATAATCCTGTTCCCTGATCTGCAAAGTGTCCTGTTTCGATGTTTTAAGGTTGGAAAGAATCCATGCCACTGCCATCAGTATAATGCCTGAAAGGCCCGGCCAGCCAAAAAAAGAACGTAGCAATGCCGGTAACTGCCCCCAGCACAATAAGCAGCGGCACAAACCACTTGGGTGTTTCTTTGCTGACTTGTTGTTCGGTGAGCCAGTTGTTGAGAATGTTAATGCCCGAGCTGATTTTTTCACCATCGTATTCTGAATCTCCTAAATTGGCGAATTCTTGCGACAGAAGCTCCATCTGATTGTTCAGAAATGTCTTCCTTCCCAACACATTGTGGGCTTTTTGCAGGAAACGGTCGAGTTGGCCAACATCGTTCAGGTCAAGCCCGTTCCATTCTTCGGGATCAATATTTGCGTCAATATTTTTTAAAGCTTCCTGCGACCGGATTTTCAGAGTTTTAATTTTTTCTTCGTTATGGTTTATTGTTCGCGACAGTTCTTTGATATTCTCTGCGCGATTTTCCAATTCTTCAATAACTGCAGGCGCGATTCCGTTTTTGGGGATGGTGAGTTGTCCGAGTTCTGTTTTAGTTTCTTCTATATCTGAATTGGACTGTTCAATGATGTTTTTCGAGTGGTGAATTTGATGCTCCAACTTTTCAATCTGTTCCGGCTCGTTACCGATCAGCTTGTCCATCGAAGGATGAAATTGTTCCAGTTCGGCGTTAATTTGGTTGTAAGCATTGCGGGCATTCAGAAATTCGGCTAAGGTTTTAAAAAAGCTGCTTCTTTGTCTGTCAAGCTCAGCTTCTTCTTTTTCCCTGTATAGTTTATCCAGGCTGCTCTCTTCGCGTTTTATCTTTTCCTGGTTGCTCAGTGTTGCATGATATTTCTGAATGGCTTTGTCGAGTGCCTTAAATTCGCCTATGTTTTTGGTAGATATGGCATCGGAATAACCAAGTTTTTCTTTTGCCAGGTCAAGATTGTAGCCCCCGATGGATTCGCGGGCGATGGTTTCGGCGGCATTTTTGTCTTCTTCGGCCACCATGTCCTGCAGAGCCAGAAAATAGCGGTGACTTCCTTCTGCTGGCGGGAGTCCTGTTATCGATTCTTCGCGGCCGTCGTGCAGTACCTGTATTTTGCCGTAATCTATTTTTATGTCCCATTCCTGATTATCGAGAAGTATGGAAGCATTGGCATCCAGTCCCATTGTTTGCTTATGCCAGATGAGTTGTTGTATGAGCCGGGCGGTGGAACTCTTGCCCGAAGCATTGGGGCCCGATACAATATTTATGTTAGGTGCCAGGTCATCAAATTGTCGTAATCCACCGGGAAATCCCGGCATTTTTCGAATATTGAGTCTTTTAATTATATATGGGAGTTTATTCATTTTCAGGCTTTTTGGTTTAATAGTTCGCCCAGCAGTCGTTTGCACTGATTCAGTATTTCCTTTTTCCCGGTTTTGGTCATCAACATTTATTGTTCGGTCGTCCCATCTTAAATTTTGATAGACGGGGTGAATTA
>NZ_AHZV01000077.1 GCF_000250735.1 Anaerophaga thermohalophila str. Valhall | reverse complement strand
TCATTGTTGTCCGGTAAAACCGGAATTTAAATTATTTTCTGTTTTAACTCATTGACTATGAGTTTTCGTATTTTCATTTTTCAAAACCAAGCCCCCTGCATTTTGGGAAACAAGGAATTTTGATATTTCAGTTTATTTTCCTTTACCACCTCGCGCCAACTTCCTTCCGGGTCTTCGAGAAAGTAATAGATATTGATATAATTCATTAATTGTTGCCTAATTACGGACACCATATTTGAGAACGCCCAATTTCTTTTTATCCGGCTCCTTACTAACGTTATCAGCAGATTAGCCAACATGGCTGTCCATATTTGTATTTCAATGGCATTCTCATTATCGCCAAGAAAATATTTCAACGGAAAGTTCTGCTTTAATTGTTTGAACAGTAACTCAATCTGCCAGCGTTTCTTGTATATCAGCGCAATTTTTTCGGCCGGCAGTTCAAAATTATTGGTTATAAACTCAAACAACCTCTCATTTTTGCTGTCCCAGTAAGCAATGCGTCTTGCACGGTGTTTATTTTGTTTATTCTCACCATACAACAATACAATCTCTTCATCTTTCAGAACACCGGAATCTGCTGTATCCGGAATATCAAACTCTTCCCTTGCCTGATAGAGGGCATTGTCTTTTAACCTTGTTACATACCAAATCTTACTTTTGGTGAATGCTTCATATGTCGCATAATCAACATATCCTTTGTCGAAGGTAATTATGGAGCCTGCTTCCAGTTTGAAAACCTCGTCCAAAAACATGTGGTCATGCCGGACTGCTTCGCTGTAGCGGACCAGGCAGGGTACATTCTCGCTCGATTTTATTATTGTATGAGCTTTTATTCCGTCTTTTTTCTTCCCTTCTTTCGGGTTGCGGCCTACTCCCCGAAGTATATCTTTAAACAAGCTGATGGTGGTTGAATCCATAATGTAAAGACGTTTCAGGTCGGCATCACTCAACCGGCTGTCCGCTAAATCTGATGAATGTTTTCGATAAATACTCATGTAAATATCCTCAAAAACCTTACTGCTACGCCTTTGGTTGGCTTCAGAAAAAGTACTTCGCCTCACCAAATACGATAATCCCAGATGTGAAAGCTTATGAGCGTTAGCCAATAACCCCAGAATAGCCTCACGAATAGAATGATAACCTTCGAAAGCTACAAAGAGCATAACTATGAGGTGGTTGTAGGTGGTAAATTTCTTCACATAACGCTCGGCACCGTGCTGCCTGGCTATTTTCTTAATCTCACTTTTATCAATGAACTTTATTAGCTGATTAAATATCGGCTGTCCCCTAAAATTTTTACTTTTACCCATGTCTAACTTTTTTGTGTTCGTAACTCAAAAGTAGACATACCGGGTTGGATTCTCAAAATCCGGCCCGGTTAATTTTTTTTACCGGACAACAGTG
>NZ_AHZV01000078.1 GCF_000250735.1 Anaerophaga thermohalophila str. Valhall | reverse complement strand
CGCATTAATTAGTGTCTGTCCATAAAGTACCATTTGCTGTGTTACACTCGCCGCCAAAATACTCATTTACGAAAAGTAAACTCCGTCTTTGGGGGCTTCGCAAGCCTTGTAACCGGCACTTTCTGAACAGACACACATATTGTGAAAAATTTTGCAGTTTATAGACAAAATACTCCTTTAAGCTTTTACAAATGTCTGGTAATTAATTTGGTTCTACCAAGAATTTAATGATAACTTGCAATTTGTTTATATGTGGTTAGAATATAGTTTAACGTAGTTTATATGTTGTATTTTAGTTTTCAGAAGTTGGAAATTTATCAGCTTTCAAAAGAGTTGGTAAAGGATATTTACAAATTGAGCAGTTCTTTTCCTTCAGATGAAAAGTATGCTCTTGTACAGCAAATAAACAGAGCAGCAGTATCAGTTGTATCTAACATTGCAGAAGGAACAAGCAGGAATGGTTCCCAGGAGAAAATACACTTTATTAATGTTTCGTATAGCTCATTAATGGAGATTGTTTGCCAAACAGAGATAGCTTTAGAATTAGGATACCTGACGAAGGATGCATTTGAAAATATTTCGAAAATGGCAAAAAACTAGCTGTAAAAATGAGCAACTATATTGCATCAATCAAAAAAAGCAATATTTAAACTACATTTAAACAGTGTTTTATATAATATAAATTTTTAACCACTAAAATAGGGATAGTACCATTAATTATTTACTCGATTAATAACACAAATCTATCATAATAAAAACTTTGCGTCATTGCGTCCCTGCGTTTTAGAGTCTGTCAATGTGATTGATTCTCACATCTCTACCTTGTGTTTACTGGGGGGATATCCAAACAATGTTTTAAACTGACGGCTGAAATATTTCACATCATTAAATCCTACCTGAAAGGAGACCTCTGAAACATTATATCCTTTTTCGAGTAGTTGTGCCGCTATTTTCAGCTTGAGCTGACGGACGAACTCAACAGGGCTCATTCCGGTGAGTCCTTTTACTTTGTTGTAAAATACGGTTCGGCTCACGCACAATTGCCCGGCCAGTTCTTCAATGGTAAATTCTTTCGAATAGTTTTCCTGGATGTAAGAGACCAGTGTTTTAAGGAATTCTTCGTCCTTACTTGTTACTTTCAGTGTTTCGGGGTCAATGGTTTTGTTGTCGCGGAATTTTGCAATTATCCGTTTTCGTTGTTCAATCAGGTTGAGAGCTATGGTGTTGAGTAATTTTGTGTTAAAGGGTTTTTGCAAATAGGCATCAGCTCCGCATTGCAGACCGGATATCTGGTCTTCCATTTCAGTTTTTGCGGTCAGCATGATAACGGGAATGTGACTGGTGCCAAAATCTTTCTTCAGGAGTTGGGTTAGTTCCATTCCGTCCATTCCCGGCATCATTACATCTGTAATAATAATATCGGGGTGCTTTTCTTCAATGATATCAAGTGCTTCCCTTGCATTTGTGGCCTTTGTTGTGGAAAAGTTCCTGCTTAATGCGGAACATATATAGTTCAATATTTCTCTGTTGTCTTCAATCACAAGAGCTGTGGCTTTCTTTTCCTGAATGCTGTTTTCAACAACTGTTATTTTCTCCCGTTCAGGTTCTATTACATCTTCTGTTATGGGGTGGAAATGATTATCTGTTCTTTCTATGAATTCGATGTCACTTCTGCCTTCGAGGTGCTTTCTTCCTTTGTGTAAAATGATCTTAAAGGTGCTTCCTTTTCCTTCTTTCGAGTCGACTTTCAATTCTCCTCCGTGCAGTCTCGTGATCTCATAAGCAAGAGACAGTCCGATTCCTGTACCCGATGCTTCCCTGTTGCTTAAAATGGTGTATCTTGTAAACAGGTCTTTCACGTTTCTTTCGGGTATTCCTTTCCCTTCATCAGTAACGGATATAGCAAGTTTGTCTTTTGTGATATGTTCCAGCGAGATGGTTACTTTCTTACCGGGAGGGGTGAATTTAATGGCATTACTCATGATGTTGTACAGCACCACGTCCAGTTGGGTTGTGTCGGCCCATATTTCAGAACTTTCTTTGTCGGCAACAAAATCCAGTTCCAGATTTTTATGTTGTGCCATTGGCAGGAAGCTGTCAAATACTTCCCTGCAGAATTTAATAATGTCAAGCGGAGCTACTTTTAGTTTCATCTTATTATTCTGAATTTTCCTGAAATCGAGTAATTGATTAATCAGGTGCAGCATCCGTTTCCCGTTTTTATGGATGATCATAACTTCCCGGTAAATTTCGGGAGATATGTCGCGTGTTTTTTGTTTGAGGTCTTCTAAAGGCCCCAAAATGAGTGTCAGAGGTGTTCTTATTTCGTGCGAGATATTGGTAAAGAATTTAAGTTTTTCTTCGTTAATGCGTTTTTCTACGGTCAATTCGTTTCGATAGCGGTTTATCCTGGTGATTATTTTTTTGATTCCGGCAATAAAGAGGATGAAGACGATAATGTAACCTGCATAAGCCCAGTCTGTTTTATACCAGGGGGGTAATATAGTGATTTTGAGTTCGCGCGGGTTATCAATCCATCCGCCAAGACGGTTGGTCGATTTGACTTTAAACACGTAATCTCCGGGAGGTAAATTGGTGAAAGTAGCTTTGTTTTGATTGCCTATCTGATTCCATCCGGAGTCAAAATTCTCAAGCATATAGGCATACTGAACAATTCCGGGGTCCTGGAAATCAAGAGCAGAAAACTCTATACTAAAACTTGACTGTTGATGTTTTAGTGTCAGATGTTTGGTGTAAGTGATGGTTTGCTTAAGCGGAGAATTTTCATCCTGAGTCGAAACGTCTTTGTTGAACAACTGGAAATTGGTCAGCTCAATTTTCGGGGTGTAATTCTTTACCTGTAATTTTTTGTCAATTCAGTGCCTCTATTCCTTTGTATCCGCCAAAAAGCATAGTCCCGTTTTGACATTTCAAACAGGTACTCTCCATGAACATATTGAAGCTGAGTCCATTGTTCGTGTTGAAAACTTCGATGGTGCCGGTGGTTTTATTATAACGGTTCAGACCGTTTTCAGTACTTATCCAGAGCTTTCCGTTATTGTCCTCAAGTATTGCAAGAACAACATCATTACTTAGTCCGTTGCTGCTGTTGAATCTTTTGAATTTTGCAACTGAATCATTCATTATTTGTAGTTGATTAAGGCCACCGCCCAATGTTCCAAACCACAATTCTTTATCCGAATCCTGAAGGATGTGTATGACATCATTGTAGCTTAGGCTGTTGGGATTATCGGGGTTGTAGAAGAAACTATAGAAATCCCCTTTTCGGGGATTTTCACGCATATAAAGGCCGAAGCCGGTAGCTACCCACATTCGTCCCCTGGCATCGAAGAGTATATGACGCACCATGTTGCTCCCCAGATTACTGTTCTGACTATGGATGTTTTGAAAATACCTGTTTCCGTTTTTATCTGTTACCACGCGACTTATACCATTCCCATAGGTGCCAATCCAAATTTCATGCTCACGGTTTTCGACAATGCAATAAATATTGTTATGAGTAACACTCAGGGAGTCGTTTTCGGAATGTTGATAATTATAGAAATCAAGATGTGCCGGACTTTTGTATTCATTTACCGGTTTTTACTGACCAGAATACCTTTGCCTTTTGTTCCCAGCCAGATATGCCCATCGTGGTCGGTGATGATGGTATAGATATTGGCTCCGGATACCCAGCCGTTATCGGTTTTGAATTTTTCATATACCGCCAGCTGATTAAATAATGAATCCAGAACATGAAGTCGACCGGCTTTTGTCCCAATCCAGATTCTGCCCTCGTTATCTTCATGGAGCGAGCGTGTTATATTATCAGAAACTTCTTTTATTTCCTGCTGCGGAAGAATATGAGTAAACCCCGGATTCCTCAAAATAACTCTTTCTATGCCACCGAGGTATTGGCCCAGTCCCAGCCATAGCTGACCCGAACGGTCGTGAATGATGCTGGCCACTATATTTGAACTAATTGAATTGGGATTTGAAGGTTCGTTCAGGTAAAAACGGAAGCGGTCTTCGTTGCGTCGATATAGTGCAAGCCCTCCCTCGTGTAACCCAATCCAGAAGTTGTCGCTATTGTCCTCAAAAAAAACGTGTCGTTCCAAATCTGTTGTGTTTTCTCTGTCGGGTGGTGATAACCGGTAATGTTTCGATTCACCTGTTTCGGGATCATAACGGTCTATCCCGAACTTGTCGGATGTAATCCATATTTGGCCGAACCTGTCTTCATAAATTCTGTCAATATTTTTTCCTGCTGTGCGGATGTATTTCCAATCTTTTTTTGAAATATCATAGCAAAACAAACCGGCATTTTCAAATGCGGCATACAAATGTTCTTTTTTGGAAAAGTAAAGGAGCGATGAGTGGTTGTTCTTAAACAGAGGTTCTGTCTCTGTGTTTTTTTGGGTGTAAACCCCGTTGCTTTTGTTTTTGATCAGCAGTCCGTTGTTTTGGGTACCAAACCACAATTCATCTTTGGTTTCACTAAATGTGGTGAAAGAATAATCCACAAAAAAATGTTGAAAATTCGGTGTATTGGATTCAATGTCTTCTTTCGACAGAAAATTGATGCCTCTCCGGGTCCCTATCCAGAGATTACCGGTGCTGTCGCGTCTGACAAACGATACATTGTTGTTTGATAATGCATACTGGCCCCGGTTAAGGAAACGGGTTGTCTTATAGTCTGTTTGCTCTGCATCGTATTGAAGGCGGTAAATACCTAAAGAGCGGAGTCCAATCCAAATCTCATTGCTATTGTATGGTTCAATATCTGAGATTATTGTGTTGTCTTTAGCTTCTTTCACAAGAAAGTCGGGAATGGAATTAATTCTTTCAATTGTAGGATGAAAATAGTGATAATAACCGTCATGCGTCATGAACCAGATAAAATCCTGTTCATCCTGCCAAATATCAGTTATCCTGTTATTGATAAATATTCCCGACTCATTGGTATTTCCTTTGAAAACTTTAAAGCTGTATCCGTCATAACGGTTAAGTCCGTTATTCGTTCCTACCCATAAAAAGCCTTCTTTGTCGCACATCATGGCCGAGACAGTATTCTGAGAGAGCCCGTCCCGGGTGCTGATATGATCAAATCGGAATATTTCCTGACCATTTATCCCGGGAAAGA
Organism: Anaerophaga thermohalophila str. Valhall; assembly: GCF_000250735.1. GTDB lineage: Bacteria > Bacteroidota > Bacteroidia > Bacteroidales > Marinilabiliaceae > Anaerophaga > Anaerophaga thermohalophila_A. The sequence goes on along the minus strand of NZ_AHZV01000078.1, from coordinate 25,807 downwards.
TGATGAGCAACAGTAATACAAAAAGGAAAATGTTATGTTTCTGCATTTTTATTCTGGAAAAAGACGTTATTTTATAGTTACAACTGTGTTCTTTTTAAAGTTAATCTAATTTATCTTTTCAATCCATATCTGCTACTTCATTTTTTTTACAAAAATGCAACAAATTTTTTGTTTTCAGCAATCGTTCAGTATGGATGGCTAAGTGTTAAAACTTTCAAAATCAGTGTTCTGAACATTTATCCCCCATAAAAAGCTGCAATTCAGATAACTTTTTTTGACAATTTGTCCCTTACTTGAATGCCGATTTGAGTCTATCTTGCGGTTGTGTTATTGTAATCTCTTTTTGCATCTCATGAATTCTTCTCTAATCCGTTAAATACGTTGCTAATAAATCACAAAATCTAGAAAATTTTTCACAAATGAAGGTACTTAGAAACTGGTTAAAGTGGAATTTATTATTGTTGATGGTAACTCCGGTATTAAGCTGTTCCGGCGTTAGTACACAGCAGGATAATTCATTAAAATGGATTTACAAAGATGTTGAATTTGAAATGCCGGTGATATCTGAGCCCCAATTTCCCGATTATGTTGTGAATATCAGCGATTTTGGTGCTATCGGAGACGGTATGACAGATAACAGTGAAGCCTTTGCTGCTTCGATTGAAGATGTTGCAGCAAATGGGGGAGGAAAGGTTGTGGTATCGAGAGGTATATGGCTGACAGGCCCCATAAAGATGAAAAGTAACATTAATCTTTATCTGGAAGACGGGGCTGTAGTATTGTTTAGTCCTGATTTTGATAAGTATCCTCTTATTGAAACCAGTTTTGAAGGATTGGAAACCTATCGCTGTATGTCACCGATACATGCCCACAATCTGGAAAATATTGCTTTTACCGGCAATGGCGTATTTGATGGCAGCGGTGATGCCTGGCGCCCTGTAAAGAAGAGTAAAATGACCGCCTCGCAATGGAAGAATCTTGTGGAATCGGGCGGTGTGCTCAGCGATGACGGAAAGATATGGTATCCGACGGAAAAGTCGAAAGCAGGCGACGGGAAAGACAATTTTAATGTTCCCGATCTTAGCTCCAAAGAGGAGTATGAGAAGGTAAAAGATTTTTTACGGCCTGTAATGGTTAGTATTAAGGAATGTAAAGGGGTACTTCTTGACGGACCCACTTTTCAAAACTCTCCTGCGTGGAATATTCATCCGTTGATGAGTGAGAATATCATTGTCAGGAATTTAACAATTCGTAATCCCTGGTATTCACAAAACGGTGACGGATTGGATCTTGAATCCTGCAAAAATGTCCTGATATACAATAATAGCTTTGATGTTGGCGATGATGCCATTTGTTTCAAATCCGGAAAGAATGAAGATGGCAGACGCCGTGGTATGCCAACAGAAAATGTGATCGTGAAAAACAATATTGTTTATCATGGTCATGGCGGATTTGTTGTCGGTAGCGAAATGTCAGGAGGAGTACGTAACGTGCATGTTTCCAAGTGTACATTTATGGGGACTGATACAGGTCTTCGATTCAAAAGCACCAGAGGACGTGGCGGGGTAGTTGAGAATATTTACATATCTGATATTGATATGATTGATATTCCTACCGAACCCATTCGCTTCAATCTTTTCTATGAGGGTAATGCTCCTGTTTTGGATGATGGTGGTAACAGTGTTCCATCGGGTGAATGGAGTGAATCTCAGCCTGTGACCGAAGAAACGCCTTCGTTCAGGAATATTTTCATGAAGAACATCCGCGCCAATGGTTTCGGAAATGCCGGCTTCTTTATGGGATTACCCGAAATGAACCTGCAAAACGTACATCTTGAGAATGCTTTACTTAGAGGAAAAGAAGGAATCGTGATTGTTGATGCTGACGGTATAAATTTCCGAAACGTGAAAGTAATTGTCGAAAAAGGGCCTGCTTTGGCTTTACTCAATGCAAGAAATATTGAAATTGGCGGGCTTCAGTTTGAGACACCTGACATTCCGGCAATAGCAATTTATGGAAATAAAACTGAGAATGTATCAATTCAACAGAGTAGCATCGAAGATATAGAAGCTTCTTTGAAAATAGGGAATAGTGTTAATCCCGACCAGGTGCGAATAGAATGATGAGCTCTTGTCTCTTTTTTTTTCTTTTACTGCCAAAGAGCGAAAGTTTTACTTCAAGCGAAGCCGTTACTTTAGATATAGAGCATCATCTTATGCTTTTCAGGAATATGGCGGATTCTGATCCGCCATGTTCTTTATGAACAGAGAATCCCGATTCGCTATATCCTGCGCTCCTGTTCCGGGTCGAAATTTTCATCGGGAGTATGTATAGTTTTAAATAATATATTAAAAACCAGTGTTTTGATAATCTCTCACCCTTTAGCGTTAACAATTTACAACACCATTTTAGATATTTATTCGGATACCCCCTTGTTTGTGTTGCCATATCTTAGCAAGTGTGAAAATGTTTAAAAATTTAAAGTGCCTGATAATAAAATTCAATTAAACAGCAATTAAAAATCAGTATTTGTTATGATGAAAAATTTATTATTAAAAACGATGTATGTTTTGTTACTATTCGCCTGTTTCTCAGCAGCGGGTAGTGCACAACAGAGGTCCGTTCAGGGAACGGTTACCGACAGTTACGGAGACCCGTTACCCGGTGTAAACATTATTATTAAAGGTACTACAACCGGAACGGTAACCGACATGGACGGTAATTACAATCTGACCGTCAATGACATTCAAAACGATGTATTGGTTTTTCGTTTTATTGGTTTTGCCGATCAGGAAGTTCCTGTTAACGGCCGTACCAGTATTGACGTTCAGATGGAAGAGGAAACCATAGGCCTGGATGAAGTCGTTGCCATAGGTTATGGAACGGTGCGCAAACGCGATTTAACCGGGTCTGTTGCCTCGGTATCGGGCGACAATCTTCAAGGTATTCCTGTAACATCTACTGCTCAGGCCATTACCGGACGGCTGGCTGGCGTGCAGATCACAACTACCGAAGGTTCTCCCGATGCAGAGATCAAGATTCGTGTGCGAGGCGGTGGCTCTATTACTCAGGACAATTCACCCCTTTACATTGTCGATGGTTTTCCGGTAAGCAGTATTAGTGATATTGCTCCTACCGATATTGAGTCAATCGACGTCCTTAAAGATGCGTCTTCAACAGCCATTTACGGTGCCAGAGGAGCAAACGGTGTTATTATAATAACGACAAAAGAGGGTGTTGAAGGTGATGTAAAGGTTAATTACAACATGTATTATGGTGTTAAGAAAATTTCGAATACACTCGATGTTCTTGACCCCTATGAGTATGTGTTATGGCAGTACGAGCTTGCCGGTGAGAGCGGTAATACAGCCCGGAATTTTGAAAGATATTATGGTGTTTTTGGCGACCTGGAACTGTATAAGGCACAACAGGGGCGCGACTGGCAGGATGAAATATTCGGAAGAGATGCGGCTACTCAATATCATAACGTGAGTGTTACAGGGGGTTCATCAAAGACCAGATATAATTTAAGTCTTACCAGAACAGATGATGAAGGAATTATGCTTGGTGCCGGTTACGTCAGGAACAACATCAATTTTAAGCTGAACAGTGAAATTACAGACCGGTTGACAGTCGATTTCAATACCAGATTTTCCGATACCAATGTTACCGGTGCCGGTACATCTACCGAAGGTTCCTCGACCAACAGCCGTTTGAGGCATGCCATTAAGTATGCCCCGGTCAGGGGGCTACAGGATTTCCTTGCTTCGGTTGATTATGATGCCGACATGGAAGCTGCCAGCCAGCTATATAATCCCGTTGATGTTGTAAACGATGATTACAGAAATTCTGATCGCAGGAATATTACTTTCAATGGAGGTGTCAGCTATGAGGTGATTGACGGGTTGAATTTAAGAAGCGACTGGGGTGTAGAGTTCGAAAACAGAAGAGACGATCGCTTTTACGGGCCGTCAACTTCCCAGTCGAAAAATGACAGTGGCGGTACGCCAATGGTAACCATTGACACACGAGAGGGGTTGCGCCAGAGGGTCTCCAATACGGTTTCCTATGAAAAGGATGATATTTTGCCCGGGCATAATCTGAGTGTTTTGGCTGGCCATGAATATTATTCATACAAAGCTAAGTCGCTCGATATGGAATCCAGGTTCTTCCCCAATGATGTTACAATTGATGCTGCACTGGCCATGATGAATCTGGGAACACCGCAGCCTACAGAATCCTTTGAGTCGCCCGAAGACAGGCTGAACTCTTATTTCGGACGACTGAATTACAATTACCTGGACAAATATCTGCTCACTTTTACCATGCGTGCCGATGGTTCCAGTAAGTTTGCCGAAGGTAACCGTTGGGGATATTTCCCATCTGTTGCTGCTGCCTGGAGGATCAATGAAGAACCTTTCCTCAGTGGTTTCGATCTTCTTTCTAATCTTAAGCTGCGGCTTAGTTATGGTACCGCCGGTAACAACCGCATTGGAAACGATATGTGGAAGATGCTCTATACCACAAGTGATGGGGATAAGCCTTATTTTATCGATGAAGAGCGTCAGAATCAGCTTGTTCCGGGAAGTACTATTGCTAACCCCGATTTAAAGTGGGAAACTACCTATACCAGAAATGCCGGTTTGGATTTCGGATTCTTCAATAACCGGATCAGCGGTTCTTTCGATGCTTATTACAATACGACAAAAGACCTCTTGATCCGTGCCAATATTCCTACAAATACCGGCTTTGATTATCAGATGCAAAATATTGGTGAAACTTCCAACAAAGGGGTTGAACTTTCTTTGGATGGATATATTATTCAGCAGAGAGATTTCACGCTCAGAGCTTCATTTAATATAGCTTTCAATATTAATAGGGTAGAGGAGTTAGGCGATGTAAAAATGTCCCTCCAAAGCTCGGGATGGTATGGAAGTTCTTCAGGACCAACGGGTGATTATCTCCTGAAAGAAGGCGAGCCTGTTGGACAAATGTGGGGATATGTAACCGACGGAATGTATAAATACAGTGATTTTACATACGATTCGGCAACAGAAACATATACACTTAAAGAAGGCGTTCCTGATAACAGCACGCTGATCGGGGCAAGCTATTTTGGACCCGGAACTCTGAAGTTTAAGAAACTTTCGGGTGAGGGAAATATTGTTAATCCCGAAGATGACCGTACCATCATCGGTAATGCTAATCCCGACCATACCGGAGGGTTTAATCTTACAGCAACCTATAAGGGATTCGATTTCTCAGCCTTTTTTTAACTGGGTTTATGGCAACGAAATATACAATGCCAATAAGCTTGAATTTACCTCTTTCCCCGATTCACGGCTTTACGGAAACCTTTTGAGCATGATGAACTGGGAAGACAGGTTTACGACCGTTCATCCTGAAACAGGAGACTTTGTTTATAGCCCTGAAGGTTTGCAGATGCTTAATCAGAATTCTAAAATATGGCATCCGATGATGAGCCGGGTGGTTCTGCACTCCTGGGCCGTAGAAGACGGTTCATTTCTTCGCCTGAACAATATCACACTTGGCTATACACTTCCAGAATCGTTGCTGGACAGATTTTTTGTAGATAAACTGAGATTCTATGTCACCGGATATAATCTGTGGACTTTGACCGATTATTCGGGATACGATCCGGAAGTCGATACCCGGCGTTCCACTCCGCTTACTCCCGGAGTTGACTATTCCGCATATCCCAGAAGCAAGTCGGTTGTTGCAGGTGTTAATCTTACATTCTAAAAATATTATTTGATTATGAGAAGTATAGTAACATATTTTCTGATAACGGTTTTTGGTATTTTCGTTTTCACTGCATGTGAAGATGATTTGCTGGAGACCGAAACCAAATCGAGTTATACCACCGATGTTGTTTTTTCGAATCCTGCATTTACACTGAATGCGCTTTACGGTATTTACTCGCTGATGACCCTTGATGAGATGTATTCCCAGAAAATTCCATTTTACGCAAGCCTGAATTCAGATATCGAGGTTGTTGCGTTTGGTACAGGCGATTATGCCGACAATGGAAGGCGTGGAATCGGAAATTACCTGGCAACACCCGGGAATAATGAAATAACACGTCCCTGGAATGCACTTTACAGAGCTATTGAAAGAGCCAATATTCTTATCGAAGAAGTTCCGAAGAGTCCGGCAATGGATGGCGATGACGAAGAGGCCAAACGCAAAATGTGGACTTACTATGGTGAAGCACTCACACTTCGGGCGCTGTTCTATTTCGATTTGGTTCGCATTTGGGGCGATGTGCCTTTTAAAATAGAACCTACGCAGCCCGACGGTTCCAACTTCTTCCTTGGTAAAACCGATCGCGATGCGATATTGGAGTCAATCATTGAAGACCTTCAGGAGGCCGAGCAATATGTTCCCTGGATCGACCGAAGTGACGCAGGAACGCCTGAAAGAATCAGCAAAGGTTTTGTTAAAGGATTGATGGCAAGGGTTGCTCTTTACAGGGGGGGGTACTCTCTCAGAGCTGAATCAAATACTATGGAGCGTGGCTCAAACTGGGAGGATTATTATCAGATTGCACGCGATCAATGTAAAGAAATAATGGATGAAGGTGTGCATTCTTTGAATCCCTCATTTAAAGATGTTTTCATTCGTCAGAATCAGTTGGAACCCGACCGTCAGTACTATGAGAGTCTTTTTGAAGTTGGCCATGGGATGACACGTAGTGGCGAAGCAGGCTATTATACCGGGGTTCGTTACGAAACAAGTTCAAAGTATGGTAGACGTAATCAGGGAGGCGCACTTACACTTCCTCATTATCTCTATTCTTTTGAACCGGAAGATACCAGAAGATATGTTTCCGTTGCTTTTTATACATACAACGAACAGCCACAGATGGAAATATATACCGATCCGTCACAATTCCGCTTTGCTAAATGGAGCATAAAATGGATGACTGATGCTTATATTGCTGCAAACCGAAATGCAGGAAATAAATTGCTCACGGGTATCAACTGGACTTTAATGCGCTATTCCGATGTATTGCTGATGTTTGCCGAAGCCGAAAATGCATTGAACGGCCCAACCGCCGAAGCCAAAGAAGCATTGAAGGAGGTACGTCGGAGAGCTTTCCCTGCTGAGGCCCATGCTGAGGAGGTAGATGCTTATGTCGACGGATTGTCCAGCGCGGAAGACTTTTTTGAAGCCATCGTTGACGAAAGAGCTCTGGAGTTTGGCGGTGAAAGTATTCGCAAATTTGATCTTGTTCGCTGGAACATGCTTTATGAGAAAATAACCGAAGCCCGCGAGTTGAACCGAAAAATTGTTTATGGAGAAGCCCCATATGATTATGTTCCCCAGTATTTGTACTACCAATATCGAGAAGATGATCCCGAGGATCTCAACTTTGAGACACTCAACCTTGACGAGGAACTCGGCGATATTAATATGCCCGATTTTGACCGTGTAGAATGGATGTCGGGGCGAACAGAAGAAGAAAAGCAGGAGTTCATCAACTGGTTGAATTTAATGTCAAGTGGTCTGGACCAATACCCGGACAGACATCTCCTGCCTATTGCCCAGCCTGTTATTGATGATGCCAACGGTGCATTTACTAATGAATACGGATTTTAATTAACTAAATTTTAGTCGTTATGAAAATTAATCTTTGGAAAAAAATGTTTTTGATGGTAATGGCAGCTATGATCGTACTTCCTGCCTGTGATGACGATGATGATGTCAGTACCGAGCAAACACGCTTGTTCAGACCGGTGGAATTAACTACCAATTTTGACGGAACTACCGTGGAAATATCATGGTTGCCAATTTTGGGAGCTGCTTCTTATAATCTTGATTTAAGCCGTGATAGCTTAAAATTTGACAATATCGTGGAATCATATACCGGTATAGAAGAAGCGGTTCTTGTCATTCCCGACCTTATAGGGGGCGAAAGATATTCTGTAAGAATTATGGCCGTTGCCGAGGATCCCTCCAGAAACTCAGAATATGCAGAGCTGACATTCGTTACACCAACAGAAAATATTCTTTATCAGCTCGAGGGTGATGACGTAGGAGCCAATGATGTTATTCTGTCATGGGATCCCGTTAAGGCTGTTACTCATATTGTTATTACTCCTGTCGAAGGTGGCGAATCTATCGAATTCCAGCTGGATGAAGCAGATCAATCTGCCGGGGAAAAATTCTGTGACGGACTTACCGGTGAAACCGAGTACGTTGCAGAGATTTATAATGGTGAGGCCAAGCGGGGTTCTATTACCTTTAAGACCCAGATTGATATTGGTGATGCTACCCTCATTGAGGAAGGTGATGATCTAATTGCCATTATCAATGATGCCGGTTCCGGAACCTTTGTTGTAGAAGGTGGTGAATACAAGCTGAGTTCTGATGAAATAGAACTTAGTGGCTCTACCACTATTAAAGCATTGAATGCTGCAGATAAACCTCTGATTTACGGAGCTGCAATATATATCAATGCCAATGGCTCTTATGTTCTTGAAGACCTTGATTTTACAGGTTATACTATCACAGAAACCGGAGAGGTGAACACAGAAGAACTGATGAGTTATGCAACACGGGTTACTACAAGTGACGTAACAGAGGGAGAACTTATTGTCAGAAATTGTTCCTTCAGAAATTATCAGCGTTCATTACTCAGAGGAACAGAAGGAGGTGCTCTTGACAAAGTTGAATTTGATAATGTTATCGTTGAAAACGTAACTACTGAGAGCAATGAATTTATTGATTTGAGAACTTGTGCAGTCAGTGAAATTTCTATCATCAATTCAACAATGTTCAATTCCAGTCAGACCCGTCATTTCCTGCGTTGTGATGATATAGCAGGGTTTGCCGGACAAGTTGTAAATATCGAAAATTCTACTTTCCACAATGTAGCTATGCCTGCCAACAGGTTCTTATATATCCGTGTTGTGGATAGTAAAGCCACAGTTAAGAATTGCGTATTCTCTGAAATGGGCACTTTTGACGGAACTGAATGGTCAGGTGCCGAGTTCAGAGTGGATTCTCCGGCTGCCGGATTCCCGGTAATTGATTACAATTACTACTATATGTCCGGTGTTTTAGCCGAATCAGAATTTAACGGAACCAACTGTATTACCGACGAAAGTGGAGAAACTCCATTTGCCGATCCCGAGAATGGTGACTTTACAGTCGACATTAATTCCGATATTCGCACAATGGGCGAAAATAACGGACCTATGGGTGATCCTCGTTGGGTTAACTAATTTTTACCTGCGGAGATGCACTCTTAGGGGTGTATCTCCGTTTTATTTTTAATATTTTGGTTTTTAATATGCTTAGAAAATTTTTCATATTCATTCTTGTATTGTCTCTTACCTGGGCGTTTTCGGGCTGTGGAGAAGAAGAAACAATTAGCGGACCCGGCGAGCCGGAAACCGAAGACCCGAATGATAATGGCAACGATGAAGATAACGATGATGAAGAAGAACCGGAAACAGCGATAGCTTTCCCGGGAGCCGAAGGTGGTGGAATGTACACAACAGGAGGAAGAGGCGGTGATGTTTATGTTGTCAATACACTCGAAGATGGCTTTTTTGAAGGCACATTGCGGTGGGCAATCGGGCAGTCGGGGCCAAGGATTATCGTGTTTGCTGTCTCCGGAACAATATACCTGGACACAGAATTGCTAATAAGCATTGGTGATGTTACCATAGCCGGTCAGTCAGCACCGGGAGGAGGAATAACCCTTGCCAATTATCCGGTTACAGTTTCGGCCGATAACGTGATTATCCGGTTTTTAAGATTCAGAATGGGTGATGTAAAGGCCGTTGAGGGAGATGCTATTTGGGGACGTCGACACAAAAATATTATTATCGATCACTGTAGTATGAGTTGGAGTACCGATGAGTGTGCTTCATTTTACGATAATGAGGACTTTACAATGCAGTGGTGTATCATCGCTGAAAGCTTAAATGAGTCGGTTCATGGTAAAGGAGCACATGGATATGGCGGACTGTGGGGTGGCTATAATGCTTCGTTTCATCATAATCTTTTGGCACATCATAAAAGCAGAAACCCTCGATTTTATGGTGTAAGAGACGGTATTGAGCGCGAAAGGGCCGAAATGGTCAATAATGTTATATACAATTGGGGAGATAACTCAGCATATGGAGGCGAAGGAGGTGAATACAATATTATTAATAATTACTACAAACCCGGGCCTGCCACCGAAGAGCACAGAGACAGAATATTTGAGGCATATTACGAGGAGGCATACGGAAAGTTTTATGTAGATGGTAATTATGTGCATGGCTCCTCAACAGTAACTGATGATAACTGGCTTGGAATAGACCTTAAAAGTGGTGGCGACAAAAATGATCTGGTTGCTTCACAGTCATTCGATGTCACACCTGTTGAGTACACTTCTGCAGGCGAAGCTTATGAAGAGATACTGGAACACGGTGGTGCAAGTCTGCTACGAGATGCAGTAGACGAGCGTATTATAGAAGAAGTATTCAATACCACAGCTACTTATGGCGGAGCTTATGGGGATAACCTGGGTATTATTGATACTCAGGAAACAGTTGGAGGATGGCCTGAACTGGAGACAGGAACAGCTCCCGAAGATGGAGATAATGACGGTATGCCTGACAGCTGGGAAACAGAAAATGGTCTTGATCCTGATGATTCTTCTGATGCTGCGGGGAATGATCTTGATGATAATTATTCAAACATAGAGGTTTATCTCAATGAAATTATTAGTGAAGGAATAGACTTTGGATACTGATGATTATCTTTGGGTTGATGCAGTCGTTTGTGAAAATACTATAATGTTCTGTAAATTATGTATTTGGATGTTGTTTCGTTAATGTATTAACTCCAAAGTTATTAATGTTATCTATTAAAGTAACATCTCCTCTGTCGACATACGGATATTAAAACATCTAACAATCTATTGATTATGAGAACCACTTTATTTTATTTCCTTATGGTTTTGGTTCTGTCTTCTTCAGGATGTAACCATCAAAAGGAATCATCATCCGGTAATAATCAGAATTGGTCGGTCAGAATGGCCAACTCTGTTATGAGCCGGTACGATAGTCTGATAAATTATCAGAATCCCAAAACCATAAAATGGCAATACGATGTTGCCATGCTGGGACAAGCCATTGATAAGCTTGGACATGTTGATTCGGTATATTCACAATATATGGAAGATTATGTTGATTTCTTTGTAACCGATTCCGGAACGGTTCGGAAATACAATCCTGAAGAATACAATATTGACCGTATCAATCCTGCAAAGAATCTTATTACGGTATACAAACGATCGGGTTCGCCGAAATACCGAAAAGCCATCGAACTTCATGTGGAGCAGATGCGGAATCATCCCAAAACCAAAAGTGGCGGTTATTGGCACAAGAAAATTTATCCCTGGCAGATTTGGCTTGACGGGGTTTACATGTCAACGCCTTTTCTGGCTCAATATGCACGCGAATTCAATGCTCCGGAATGGTTCGACGAGGTGGCTCATGAGATTTTACTGACCTATAACAAAACCGTTGATGAAGAAACCGGATTATTATATCATGCATGGGACGAGAGCCGTGAGCAAAAATGGGCCGACCCTGAAACAGGCCATTCTCCGCACTTCTGGAGCCGTGCTATGGGATGGTATATGATGGCAATTGTTGATGTACTCGATTATTTTCCGCAAAATCACCCCAAACGTGATTCCATAATTACTGTATTCCAATCAACAGCGAAAGCCTTACTTAAAGTTCGAGACGAAGAAACCGGCCTTTGGTATCAGGTGTTGAATCTTGGCGACCGGGAAGGAAATTATATCGAAGGTTCGGGAAGTGCCATGTTTGCATATGCTTTTGCTAAAGGAGCAAAAAAAGGTTATCTCGACAAAGCCTACCTGAATGTGGCCAATGATGTTTTCGACGGAATTATTGAATATCTTATTACCGTTGATAAAAATGGCCTCGTTACAATGCATCATATATGCGGCGGATGCGGATTGGGAGGTAATCCTTATCGCGACGGCTCTTTTGAGTATTATGTCACCGAAACCCAGGTGGATAACGATCCCAAAGGCATTGCGCCGTTTATTCTGGCAGCTATTGAATTGGATCGATGAAAGGAACCCACAGGCAGAGGTAAGGGGCAGAGGGCAGAGGGCAGAGAGCATGGGGCAAAGTTAGAAAGGTGAGGCAGAAGGGTAGAAGGGTAGAAGGGTAGAAAGGCAAAGAGCAGAGGTTTAGATGGTTAGATGATAGCTGGAAAGACTGAAGGAGATAGTGATGACCTACATTAAGATACGAGTTTCAGGTGCATTTGCTATAAATATGAAATGATATAGCAATAAATCGTTAGATTTATAGATATAAGTAATTTAGTCAGTAGTTTTTAGTCAATAGTTTTTAGTCCATAGTCAATAGTCAATAGCAATGTTTTAGAGGTACTGACATATTTAAGAAGCTGACAAAAGTACATAAATAACATGTTTTGAACACTTTGTGGTTTTTGTTATATATAAGATGATTTATATTATCTTGATATACTGCTTTTTAACAAACACAACCTTTTAATCACAAACAATTGTTTTGCAGCGTATTGCAAAATTTTAACGGAGTATTGATATAATGCAAAGTATAAAAATAGTTACGACAATTCTTTTTTTAATGTTTTCAACCCTGGCCTGTTCACAGGATCAGGATGACCGGCAGGCTCTTGCTTTTCCAGGCGCTATTGGAGCGGGCAAATACACAACCGGAGGAAGAGGGGGAGAAATAGTCCTGGTTACCAACCTGAATGATGAAGGACCGGGCAGCCTGAGAAAAGCCATCCGGAAACACGGCCCCCGGATTGTCATTTTTAAAGTATCGGGATATATAGACTTGAAATCACCTCTGGACATCAATAACGGGGATATTACCATTGCCGGACAAACGGCTCCGGGCGATGGCATCTGTTTACGTGGATTCCCGTTGAAAGTGAAGGCCGACAATGTTATTATCCGTTACATACGTGTACGACCGGGTGATACTTCAGGTAACGAATTGGATGCTTTTACATCAATGGGCAATCGAAATGTGATTATTGACCATTGCAGTTTCAGCTGGGGTACCGATGAGGTGTGTTCTGTTTATGATAATGAGAATTCTACTGTGCAATGGTGCATCATCAGCGAAAGCCTGAACCGGTCGGTACATCATAAAGGAGAACACGGGTATGGTGGAATTTGGGGTGGTAAAACAGCTTCCTTTATTGGTAATCTTATGGTGCATCATACCAGTCGCAACCCCAGATTGCATGGAAGCAGATATCATAAACAACCCGATAAGGAAAGAGCCGAACTGGTAAATAATGTAGTTTACAACTGGAAGTCGAAATGTATGTATGCCGGTGAGGACGGAAACTATAATATTGTAAATAATTATTTTAAGCCGGGTCCGGCAACGTCAAAGAGTGCATCAAAGGAGTTTCTGGAGCCATATCAGCCCTTCAGTAATTATTATATTTCAGGTAATGTAATGCACGAAAATGCTGAGATTACTGAGAACAATGTTCTTGGGATAGACATTGACGATTTTCCGGCCGATTCTGTTTTTGTTTCGGAACCACACCAAATCTCCGATTATTTGCCGCTTAATGCCGAAGATGCCTTTAAAGAGGTTGTTTTACAGGCCGGAGCATCTCTGAACCGAGATGCTGTTGATCGCAGGATAATGGAAGAGGTTCAGAAGGGAACTTTTACATACGGAGACAATGGAATAATCAATTCACAGACCGATGTTGGCGGTTGGCCCGAACTGAAATCCGAAGAATATCCTAAGGACTCGGACAATGACGGAATACCGGATGCCTGGGAAGAAGTAAACGGCCTGGATCCTAATAATCCGGAAGACGCAGCATTAAAATCCATCTCTGATGATTATGTCAACATAGAGATTTGGTTCAATAGTCTGGTCGAATAGTTTTTCATAGCATAGGACTTACCGCAGTATTGCAAATTGTTTGTCAAAATTTCTTTTATTCATGAAACGATCTTTTCCCTTTTTAATACTGATTTTATTAATAACAGGATGTTCCAATCCTACTGTTTTTAACGTTTACCTTGCCGGAGATTCCACAATGGCCGATAAGAGACCGGATGCTTTCCCGGAGACCGGTTGGGGACAGGTTTTTCCTGAATTTTTTGATTCTGCTAAAGTTAAGTTTGAAAACCATGCAAAAAACGGGAGAAGCTCCAAAAGTTTCATTTATGAAGGACGATGGGATTCCTTAATGGGGAGGGTCACTTCGGGTAGTTATGTGTTTATTCAGTTCGGTCATAACGATGAAAGTCCATCAAAAGGAGATAGATACTCTACCCTTCCGGAATTTAAGAATCATCTCAGAAAGTATGTGACGGATGTCAGGAGCAGAGAGGCTTTTCCTGTTTTGATGACTTCTGTGGTTCGTCGAAAATTCGATGAAAACGGAATATTGATACCCACACATGGAAATTATCCGGATGCCACCAAAGAGGTCGCTGAGGAAATGAATGTCCCCTTAATTGATCATCGGGCATTGAGCGCTGAACTGGTGAGTGAAAAAGGAGATTCCCTCTCTAAGGAATTGTATTTATGGGTGGAAGCAGGACATCCCAATTACCCTCAAGGGAAAACGGACGATACCCATTTTTCTCCTGCAGGAGCCCGTGAAATGGCACGTTTGGTTGTTGAAGAGCTTAAGAAGATGCAACTTCCCCTGGCAGATGCTTTAAAACAATAGTGTTTTCCAGAGGTAAGGACTTTATTCTGTGATGGATACCACCAACAAAAAACTATTGATATGAAAATAATACTTATTGCGCTACTGACTTTTGTTACATTCGGTAGTTATTCCCAAAACAAAACCGACATCAGTCTGAAATGGAAAGATACTGACGGACAAAAAACCGAGATTTCTTCGGAAACAGGCGATCTCTATAACAAACTGGAACATCATGGCCCGGCCATCGAAAACGAGTGGATGGGACTGCGACTTTATTTTGATCATAAAGTGGCTGTAGATGTGTATAATAAAACCCGGCCCGGACTTGAGCTGGCCGAAGCCGGCTGGTATCCCACCGAAGAGCAGCAGAAAGAGGGCTGGGGTGCCGATCAGTACAAAGTAGGTTCCACCGTTGGTATGGGAGGCGTCCGCTTATGGAATCCGGAAACACAGGAAGAGATGTTCCTCAATCCGGTAACCAGACGCACTGCAAGAGTTAAAAAAGAGGCCTGCATCTCTTACATGGAGATGTTGTCGGAAGGCATCCCTTATATGGGTGATACTATCGATGTATTAGTCCGTGTGACTGTGTTCTCCGGTCATCGGGAAGCAAAGGTCGAGGCGTTTGCCCTTAGCTGTAAGCCAGTCTATTTTCTTACCGGGATCAATTATCATGAAAAAACTGAGACCAGAGAAGCGGATCATTATATCTGTACCTGGGGGATTCATCCTGAGGATGTAGCTGCTGTACAGTTGAATATCGGCGGAGCTATTATTTTTAATCCCGATGATTTTCAAAGTATTACTAAAGCCCCGAAGCAATTTGAATTGATCTCCAAACCTACCAAATATATTTCTACCTGGATTACCTCAGCTTGCGAAAAGGAGCCAGAACTTAATAATATGAATACTTTTGTGGAGTATCTCAACGGTTTATCCCTGAAATAAGATGATGTCATGATAAAAAGACACAAGGCATGGTTCCGGACAGTCCTCTTTATTCTTGTTATCACTGGTTGTGCTCAGCCTCAGGTGACAACAACTTCCCGGTTCGACAGCAAGGAAGAGGTGCTAAGACAGATTAAGATTCCTGAGTTTGCTGACAGGTTTTTATCATCAGGAGGGAGAAGGACATGTGACGCATATTCATGATATTTAATTTATTATTTCACAGAGTAACACAGAGTTTACACAGAGTCTCACAGAGTAAAAAAAATTGAGGCACCCTAAATCCCCCCATTGGGGACTCATAATTTGAAACACTCTTTCCAAATTGTGAGTTTCGTGTTTTGAGTTAGCGGGCTTGTTGAGACGCACGGCCGTGCGTCTTTACATTCTCAGCCTCAACCTCAACCTCAGCCTTAACCTCAGCCTTAACCTCAGCCTCCGCCACCAATTCTTGCAGGCAGGCAGCAGAGCCGAGCGTCACCAATTTCACGAATTTTGGTCGCACCTAAGGTGCGCCTTAACGGCTTCGCCGTTATAAAAAGCTGTAAAACAGCTTTTAAATTCGTGCAATTCGTGTCATTCGTGGTTCATGTGAACAAAGTTGCGTTAGCCATTTTTAAAGATACAATTGTAAGGAAAACTACTCTTCCCCTCGATTCCGATCGAGGGAGCTAC
The DNA here is from genome assembly GCF_000250735.1 of Anaerophaga thermohalophila str. Valhall. Taxonomy (GTDB): domain Bacteria; phylum Bacteroidota; class Bacteroidia; order Bacteroidales; family Marinilabiliaceae; genus Anaerophaga; species Anaerophaga thermohalophila_A. The sequence continues at coordinate 9,430 of NZ_AHZV01000078.1, read as the reverse complement.
AACTTCTCGTCTATGACGTGTTTAATCAATTCAGTGTTGTTTTTGTAAAAGTGGTTTTGTTGATTTCGGGAGTTTTGTCGTAAGGAGACGACGGGAGAAGAACCCCTCGTGGAGAAACGAGGGGCAGAGGGATTCATCACAAATCCGAAAATTACTCATTTAATATGAGTAAACTCCGTATTTTCGGACTTCGCAAGCCTTGTAAATGACACTTTCTGAACCGACACATGATAAGTGAAAAAAACTTTCTCGACTTTATAGACACGCACTAATTTAATCTACAAAAAGTCTTTTGGCGTGTCTTTCATAAAGATTTTCTAATACGCACTTGCCAACAATATCCGAATGTTCCTCCAGATATGCGTTAAAAGCATCAATTCTTTCTGCAGCAAGCTTGTAAGCCACGTGCACCAACTGCCGCAGATTTGGATTGTATTGCGGATTATCAGGTATATGACGCAACGCACTGGCAAATTCTTCTCCCGTCCATCCTTTAACTTCCATTGCCGATGGCAATTTGCTTTCATCAATATCGATAACGTCGGCGTAAGGTGCACACAGTTTTTCAACATTTGTAAGAGCACGTGAATAAAGGTCCTTGACAAAAAGTAGAGCCTCACCGCCTGCAAGGGCAAGTCCGATCACCTCTTCGAGCCAGGTTGTGCCGGCTGTTTTCAGGTGAAAGCCTTTGTTGTGTTTCTTCGACAATTCCTTAATAACCGGATATATTGAAAATTTGTCGGAGCCTGAATGAATACTTAGTTTTAGTTCTGCCGGCAGACCAAAATTTTTGATGGCAAAATCGATTACCATAAGGTTGGCTTCATACTCTTTTCTGAACGTTTCAAGGTTACCCACATAATCAACACCTTTATTAAAACGTCCTGTAAATTTAGGGGCAATAGTTTGCGCAGGAACATTGTAATATGACAGCATTGCGAGAATAAAAAACAATTCTGCCGGTGTTTGCGGGGCGGCTACTTCGTCCATCGATACTTCGGTAATGAAATTCCCTTTTCCTTTCGCTGTTTCGATGTGTTTGTAGGTTTCACCGGCCATCCTGGCAGCATGGAGATACTGCCCGGCAATTTTTCTTAATTGTCCTTCGGAAACAGTAAAGGGCGTTTCAACTCCGGGAATATTTATGGTCCCGATATATTTTTTCATTTTATCTACAAAAGCATCTTCTTCCGGGGCCTCACTTTTTTTGCCAATATAACTTGCCACATCAATAGTGAAAAAGTTCGAACTATCCAGGAAGCGATCGACGGTGTCCAGATTTATGTGGTCGGCATCAATAAACCATGGTTTGTTCCATCCGGCTGCCTGGATAGCTTGGTCAGCAGCTTTCAGGGTGTCTGCCGGTTCACTTCCGATGGTGGTGTGTTCACGATTCGATTTGTTCCATACCGGCGTCACTTCAATGCCATTTTTTTCTGCTTCTAAAATGGCTTTAAGTTGCCAGCCGGCCTGATGAGCGAACCGGTCGCCCATGCCAAACGAATATTTTGTCATTGTTTTCATATCTTTGAATTTTTAATAATTAGTGGTCGTCTGTAAACCTGCAAAAGGTTTTACAATATGTGTGTCTGTTCAGAAAGTACCAGTTGCAAGCCTGACGTAACATTTATTACTACTTTACAATACTTCGTTAAACTTTTACAGATGTCTGGTCGTTAATTGTTTACACGAATAATGACATAAACCACAACTCTCTCGTAATAAAAACTTTGCGTCATTGCGCCTTTGCGTTTAGGCTTTTTTAAACTGACTATTGACCTTATGGACAGACACTAATTAGTGGTTGTCTATAAAGTAGTAAAAGTTTCCTACTTATCATGTTTCTGTTCAGAAAGTGTCATTTACAAGGCTTGCGAAGTCCGAAAATACGGAGTTTACTCATCGTAAATGAGTAATTTTCGGACGAGCGTAACACAGTAAATGGCACTTTATGGACGGAAACTAATTAATACGTTACAAGCGTTTCGATATTAATGATTTCCACAGGCTGGAATTCATGTTTCATGGCGACATTGTGAGAGGTCAGGTATTCAAAGAGTCTTTTCACCGCTTTTTCGGATTGTTCCATTGGTTTTTGTCCTATCAAAAAATGGATGATTCCTCTTTTCATGTAATCAATATTTTTTCGCGTTATTTCGTATCCAATAAGTATGGTTTCAAAATTCCTTTTTTCTATGTACCTTGCAATCACATGGGTTTTTGCGCTTGAAACCAGAATTGCTCCAATGTTTGGATTTTGTTTGATGATTTGATCCATCCTTTCATCAACCACTTTTTGATCGGTTACCGGAATTTCAACGGTAATTTTCATCCCGTTATTTTTCCCGGTATCGAGGAAGTAACTCAGAAATCCCTGGTTTCTTCTATTCAGGTGGTGCGTGTTTTCCAGGTCTTTAGCGAGATTTACGATGAGAATGTCCTTTTCAGGGGATACTCCGAAATCAATCAGACTGGCGGCTACCCGTCCTCCCTGAAATGCATCTTCCCCTATAAAGGAGATGCATTTTGTATTATCAATGAACGTGTCGATAAAGACATAGGGTATTTTATGGTTGTCCAGCTTTTCGCAAAACTGAATGGTCTCTTTTTTGAGTATTGGCGCCAAAATAACACCGTCGGGGAGGTTGTTCAAAATCTCCTCCGTACGTTGCTGGAATTCCTTTTCGTTGTGAAGTTCAAAAAGGCGGTAGTCGATTGTAACGGAAAATGGTTGCAACTCATGCACCGCTTTTTCAATACCTTTGGGATGATCCAGCCAGAAAATATTGTCGTTTCCGCCCCGTGGAATCAGGACAGAAATTTTGTATGTTTTGCGGGTTGTAAGAGCCTGGGCAACGATGTTTGGTTGATAATTCATCTCATTGGCAATGGTCAGAACTTTTTCGCGTGTTTTTTCCGCCACTTCTCCACGGTTGTGAAGAACCCTGTCTACCGTCCCGATGGACACATTTGCTTTTTGAGCTATATCTTTTATCCTTACCTGCTTCATGTGTTGATTTTGTACATTAATAACCGAACAAATCGGGAATCCAGAGGGAAATTTCCGGAACAAAAGTTACCAGTAACAGAATAATAATCATGGCAATGTAGAACGGAATCAGCGGTTTAATCATATTCTGTATTTTTAGTTTTGCCACGCTACAACCAATAAAGAGTACTGCTCCAACGGGCGGTGTTACCAGTCCTACATTCAGGTTCAGTATCATAATCATACCAAAGTGAATTGGATCAAGACCTAACTGTGATGTCACTATTGGCAAAAATATCGGTGTGAATATCAGTACAGCCGGTGTCATATCCATGAAAATGCCTACTGCCAGCAATGCAAGATTAATGATCAGCAGGATGATAAACGGATCGGATGAAAGTGACAACAAAGCCTGGCTTACCGTTTGCGGAATATTTTCGAACGACATCACCCACGAAAGGCCTATCGATGCAGCAATTAGAAGCATAACCATGCCTGTGGTACGAACTGTATTCACTATTATTTGCGGCAGGTGTTTTACGGTTACCTCTTTGTAAATCAATGAAAGTATAAGGCTGTAAACCACTGCGATGGCAGCCGCTTCGGTAGCTGTAAACAGTCCGATGATGATACCGCCGATAACTACTACAAGCATAAACAAGCTTGGAAGAGCACTCAGAAACTTCCTGACTGCAAAACCAAATGGAACTTTATCGGCAACCGGATATTTCTTTTTATAGGCATATATTGCCCCCACAATCATCAATGCGATACCGGTGAGGATGCCTGGTAAATATCCTGCCAGAAACAAGGCAGCAATGGATGCTCCGCCACTGGCCAGAGAGTATACAATGAGGATATTACTGGGAGGAATGGCTAATCCTGTTGTAGCTGAGGTAACATTTATTGCAGCCGAAAAACTTTTGTCGTAACCTTCCTCTTCCATCCGTGGTCCCATAATAGTGCCAATGGCTGAAGCTGAGGCTGCAGCCGAGCCGGAGATGGCTCCGAAAAGCATATTGGCAACCACGTTAACAAGTGCCAATCCTCCGGGAAGTCTTCCCACTATCACTTTTGCAAAGTCTATTAATCGCATGGCAATACCCCCCGAGTTCATTAACTGGCCGGCTAAGATAAAGAAGGGAATGGCTAACAAAGAAAAACTCTCCAGTCCCGTTGCCATGCGTTGCGCCAATGTTGAGAAGGCTGGTAATGAATCGAAACTTACCAGCATGGTGGCAAGGGCAGACAGACCAATACTGTAAGCAATAGGTGTTCCTATAACCAAAAAGAAAATAAATGAAATAACAAGGACAAGTATGCCCAACATATCTAATTCCATGATTAATCGGTTTAAGTGTTTTTGCCTTTTTTCAGGGTTTTGTATTCGTTATTCAGATTTTTGATGTCATCCACGGAGTAATAAACCATTAACAAGCCGCTTATGGGAACAATCATATAAACATACCCTAAAGGAACCTGTAGTGCCGATGAAACCTGCCCCATGGCAAATCGTGTATAAACGAGCCATGTTCCTCCGACTATCATTATTGTTAAACTGAAAATGATTATAAGCAGATTGATGAATAGCAAAAGACGATTCTTGCCTGGCGGAGTTAATTTGTCCGGCAATATGTCTATAGCCAGGTGTTCATTTTTGCCTTTTACGTAAGCAGCCCCGGCCAGACCAACCCATATAAGCAGAAAAACCGCCAGTTCATCGGTAAAGGAACTTGGATTGCTAAAAAGATAACGGCTGGCAACCTGCCATACCACATCCACTACCAATGTGCTCATGAGTATGACAAGAAATATTTCCAGAAGTTTGTCAATTTTGTTTCTGAGATGCATATCTTTTTTGTTTTAATTACTGTCGGTCTATAAATTACACAAAAGTTGTTTCTGCTCATGTGTCTTTTCAGAAAGTGCCAATTGCGAGGCTTGCGAAGCCGCCAAAACCGGAGTTTACTAATCGTAAATGAGGATTTTGGTGGCAAGCGTAACGAAGCAAGTGGTACTTTATGGACAGACACTATTTACTGAGTCTTTCTTCTACTTTCAGTGCAGGATCGGCAGCTCTTATTCTTTCAATTAAAGAATAGAGTTCGTCGTCCTCTTTGTAGATGTCATATACGCTCTGAACAGCATCGATAAACGGTTGTTTGTCAGGAATAATGATTTCCACTCCTTCTTTCTTAACCGATTCAAGGGCGTGCTGCTCCGATCTCATCCATTCTTTACGCTGCACCTCAACCGATTCTTCCACTGCCTGCATTAACCATTTTTTTCTTCATCGGTAAGTTTTTTTATGGCATGTGTGCTCATAATCAGTACGTCAGGGATCCGTGTATGTTCGTTTAGTGTGTAATATTTGCAAACTTCATAGTGATGCGAAAGATAAAAACTGGGAGGATTGTTTTCAGCACCGTCAACTACTTTCCCCTGAAGGGCTGTATACAATTCACCCCAGGAAATGGGTGTGGGAGAACCTCCCATGGCTCGAACCATAGCAAATGAGTTTATGCTTGCCATCACGCGGATTTTCAGACCTTCCAGGTCTTCCGGTTCTTTTATAGGTACCGAAGAATAAAAGCTGCGGGCCCCGGCATCATAAAAACATAGTCCGGTGAGCCAGTAGCTCTCACCTTTGGAAAGAATTTCTTCTCCAATAGGACCATCCAGAACAGAGAAGGCGTGTTCCTGACTTTTGAAAATATAAGGCAAACCAAATACTTTGTATTCATCAACAAAACCTTCGAGTGTAGCTGCCGATACCTTTGTGATATCAAGACTTCCCAGTTGGAGGAGTTCCAAACTTTCGCGTTCGGAGCCCAAGACACCGCCGGGATAGATGTCTATCTTCATTTTTCCGCCCGAAATTTCTTCCAAACGATCGGACATGTGCTCCATGGCAATATGCACCGAATGTTTGGTATCCAAAGCATGCCCCAGCTTCAGGACTTTTACATCACTCTTTAGTCCACAACCACCAGTGATGAGAAACAGGACTGAAAAAACAAATAAAATTGGTTTATACATTGTTTTAATGTTTTCCGGATAATTAGTGTTTGTCCATAAAGTGCCATTTACTGTGTTATGCTCGTCCGAAAATTACTCATTTACGATGAGTAAACTCCGTATTTTCGGACTTCACAAGCCTTGTAAATGACACTTTTTGAACAGACACACATACTGTAAAAATTTTTTGCGAGTTTTAAGGCACGCACTAATTAGTGTCTGTTCATAATGTACCTTTTGCTTTGCAAGCCCCCGATGATATCAGTGCAAGCCTTGCAACCGGCACTTTCTGAACAGACACACATATTGTGAAAATTTTTGCTAATTCCTATACGACACAAATTAGACATTATATGTGCTCGAGGCAGTGGTTCCGCCACGTCCGGTCCAGTTGGTGTGGAAGAATTTGCCCCTTGGCTGGTCTAAACGTTCATAAGTATGAGCCCCGAAATAGTCACGTTGAGCCTGTAGCAAATTAGCCGGCAGGCGATCGTGTCGGTAACCGTCGTAGTAATTTAGTGCTGATGCGAATGCAGGCGTAGGTACTCCGTTTTCAATGGCTTTTGCAACAACCCTTCTCCATCCATCTTGTGCTTTGTGGATTACTTCTTTAAAGAATGGTGCCAGCAGCAGGTTGGTGAGGTTTGGATTTTCATCGAAAGCCTCCTTTATTTTACCAAGGAAAACAGAACGAATGATACATCCGCCACGCCACATCAGTGCTATACCGCCATAATTCAGGTTCCATCCGAACTCTTTGGCAGCAGCCCCCATCAAAGCATATCCCTGGGCGTAAGAGATGATTTTTGAAGCATATACAGCATCGTGTAAATCCTTCAGAAACGCTTTTCTATCTCCTTTAAATTCAGGTTTTGGCCCTTCCAGAACTTTTGAGGCCTCTACACGCTCTTCTTTTATGGCAGAAAGACATCTTGAAAAAACAGCTTCGCCTATCAGTGTAAGAGGAATCCCCAGTTCAAGAGCAGAAATGCCCGTCCATTTTCCGGTTCCTTTTTGACCGGCAGTGTCCAGTATTTTTTCTACCAGGGGCTCTCCGTCTTCATCTTTGAAGGCTAATATGTCACGTGTTATTTCTATAAGGTAAGAATCGAGGGGCCCTTCATTCCATTCTTTGAATACTTCATGCATTTCGTCGGGCGACATACCCAAAAGCTCTTTCATCATGTGATACGCTTCATTGATGATTTGCATATCACCGTATTCGATGCCATTATGAACCATTTTTACGAAATGGCCTGCACCATTTTCGCCTACCCAGTCGCAGCATGGGGTGCCGTCTTCTACTTTGGCGGCAATTGACTGAAATATGGGTTTTACTTCAGGCCAGGCTTTTGGCGAACCTCCCGGCATTATGGACGGTCCGTGCAAAGCGCCTTCTTCACCCCCCGAAACGCCGGTGCCTATATAAAGCAATCCCTTACTTTCGACATACTTTGTGCGGCGTGTTGTGTCCGGGAAGTGCGTGTTTCCTCCGTCGATAATGATGTCGCCCGGCTCAAGCAAAGGGATAAGATTATCGATGAGCTTATCTACAGCTTCTCCTGCTTTGATCATCATCATTACTTTGCGTGGCCGTTCCAGTGATTGAACCAGTTCCTCAAGGGAATGAGTGCCTTTAATGTTTTTGCCTTTAGCCCGACCGTTTATAAAATTGTCAACTTTTTCGGTGGTTCTGTTGTATACAGATACCTGAAAACCCTTGCTCTCCATGTTGAGTACCAGGTTTTCACCCATCACGGCCAGTCCGATTAGTCCTATGTCTGATAATTGTTTCATAACTATCTGTTTTTGTTATTTATTTTAGTTTATCCAATCTTTCATCTAACTCAAGATGCAAGTAGTTTTATATCAATTACTTATTGTATTTAGAGGCTGCTGAAAAAGTCAGCAGCCTGTTTCAAATTTATTTTCTATTGTTCTTTTTGGCATTGCCCCAAAAAGAACCCTAAAAGGCTGGTCCGCTTAAACCTATCCCCCGTTCACTGCACTCTGCTCCATGCTTTCACCCTTTCTACCTTTACACCCTGCCCTCTGCACGCTGCCCTCTGCTCCATGCTCACTGCTCTCAGCCCCCTGCCTGTCATTCCGAAAACCGGTCTTTGTGTGCCCATAAACCCAGAGCTGGATTGGAAATGAAGAATATTTCTTCTCCATCCGGCATGATATTCTTTCCGTCTTTAAGTTTTTCCGGATTGTATTTTGTCATCATTTCTTCAAGCGGGGCATAATTAAAATTGACAGATTCAATCTCTTCTTTGGAAAGATGGCCGGGACAATAAGTTATGGAGAATCGTTCTTCGGAACTGCCATGAATTAGATGTGCAGCGGCTCCAAGGTTCTCCTGCAAATCTTTATTTTCTTCGGTGGCTTTAAGAGTTGCAGGTGTTCCTCGATATCCGTATTTTCGAATCAATTTGTCAATAGTAGCATCTTCTCCGAATTCTCTCAGACCCGGTGCCAATACGATAATTTCAGCTCCGTCGGCCAAAGCCATTCTGGTACGGTAAATGCTTTTATTTCCCAGCCACGTGCTTTTAAATTCCGATGGGTCCAAAAATACAACCACTTTTCTGAGCGGTTCATCTACCATTTCAAAATTCACTTTGATGGAAAGGTCTGATGCTCTTTCAAAAACTTCTTCGTCGTCACCTATAAATATGCCGCGGGCTACAAGGCCTTCTTTGTCATCGTGGCCAATAACCGTCAAAACATAGATAATTGGTAGATGTGAGGCAAATTTTTCGGAAGCATAATTCAGCACCCGTCTTACCGGATTGTTGGCTCGCCCCATAATTCTTTCCATCCCGTAGGCTGCTCCGATAAAATGACTTTTGTTGATGCCCTCGGACCCTCCGGTGCCAACAAAAATATTTTTGTTGTAATTGGCCATTCCTATTACCTCATGCGGAACAACCTGCCCTATAGACAGTATAAGGTCATGGCCCCCTTCGTTAATCATTTTGTTCACTTGCGCGGGCCAGTCGTAATCAATACGTCCGCCTGTGATTTCCGAAATATAGCTCCCCGGAACTATTCCAAGAATAACCACATCGTTGCGCCAATCGTGTATCCGGAATAGATTTCGGGGTACACCGGGATACATGTGGCTCATCTGCTCCTCAGTCATTGGGCTGTGAGTACCCAGTGCAGGCAATACATCGGTCAGTTTATCCCCATAATATTCATGTGCATAGGCTGTTAATTCGCCGGCTTTCGAGTGAAAGCGAGTGTAATCGGGGGGAACTGCCAGCACTTTTTTTCTGGGGCCAAGTTTTTCAAGGGCCGAAAACAAGGCCTCTTTCAGGTCGTCAGTACCTAAAACATCATTTTCCGAACCGCGTTGATAATAAATCATATTGTAAAAAATTTTTGTGGGTTTATAGACACCCACTATTTAACCTG
>NZ_AHZV01000079.1 GCF_000250735.1 Anaerophaga thermohalophila str. Valhall | reverse complement strand
CACCATATAAGACATATAAGAACACAGAGATAAGGTTGCATTATAGATGATAGAGATTAAAAATTTAAAAGAGTATTTTAAAATTATAAGTCCCCCTTGGGCGGATTAGTGGGCCTTCAGGGGGTCAGGCTATGGTTTCTTAGTCCCCCTCCCTGGGAGGGGCCAGGGGAGGCCATCAATCGTTTTTCACACACCGTTGTCTTTTTTAATCAAATTTCATGACAAATAATCAATTTTCTTCTATCTTTGGAATAATCAATTTTCACAAAGATGTATGGAAAATATAAATTTTTCACGAGAAGTAACTGTTTTTCATGGCCGAACACTTCCTGAAAAGGCCAGGATTGCAGGTTACGGGGCTGTTATTGATGGACTTGGTCTTTCCATGCCCATGCCTGATCGACTTGCTTTGATTAGTTATAAAAACCGTCAATATGTACAGGGCAATTGGCGGGTATTTACTTCCCGTCACCTTCCGGATAATAATCTTTACAGTCACTTGATTTTTGCCATAAAGTATGAAGGGATCAACCTGTTGTTTTTTAAAAAGTTGTTTCAGAAGATATCATCCTCCGAGGTGATTTCTATAATATCCGGAGAGCCAACAGGGCAATACAGTCGCAAAATCTGGTTTTTGTATGAATGGCTGATGAACAATCTTTTGGATGTGCCGGATATTCAGCAGGGGAATTATGTGGCTCTATTGGATGAGAAACAGCAATTTGCAATCCGGGGCGTCCGTTCAAAGCGTCATAGGATCATCAATAATTTGCCCGGGACACGTGACTTTTGCCCGCTTGTATTTAAAACGGAAAAATTAGTAAACTATTGTAGTTCTGAATTATCCGGGCAGCAGGACAAACGTTTGAGCCGAGTCGGTAAAGATCTTTTACAACGAGCCTCTGCCTTTTTATTATTGAAAGATTCTAAAGCCTCTTTTTCCATTGAAGGAGAAAGTCCTAAAAGCAAGCGGGCTGCCCGTTGGGGGAAGGCAATAGGTCAGGCGGGAACCAATGCACTAAGTAAGAATGAACTGCTTCGGTTACAACAAATGGTGATCGAAAATACAAGGTTTGTGATGTTGGGTTTTCGCCGTGAAGGTGGTTTTGTCGGGGAGTATGACCGGTTAACAGGAGAACCGATACCTGAACACATTTCTGCCCGTTGGCAGGATATTGAACAACTTATGTCAGGGCTTATCGCTACAAGTAATTTGTTGGAGGAGGAAGAAATTGATGCTGTTGTGGCTGCTGCAATGGTGGCCTTCGGGTTTGTTTTTATTCATCCGTTTCAGGATGGCAATGGGCGTATTCATCGTTATTTGATACATCACATTCTGGCAAGAAAGGGTTTTACCAAACAGGGGGTTATTTTTCCTGTTTCTGCATCCATTCTGGATCACATAACTGATTACAGGAATATTCTTCAACAATATTCACATCCGATTCTTGATTTTATTGATTGGGAGCAAACAGCCGACAATAATGTGACGGTGCAAAATGAAACCATTGATTTCTATCGTTACTTCGATGCAACCCTTCAGGCAGAGTTTCTATACGATTGCGTTGCCGATACCATTTTTAATATCATTCCTCAGGAGGTGAAATACCTTGCCCAATATGACAGATTTAAGCATTTTCTGGAGGATGAATTTGAGATGCCTGATAAAACAGTATCACTTTTAGTTCGTTTTTTGGAACAAAATGATGGAAAATTGTCTAAAAAGGCCAAAGAGAAAGAGTTTTCGACGTTATCACCCTCAGAAATTGAAAGCATTGAAAAATATTTTGCAGATGTTTTCTGTTATTAAGTTAGTCGTAGTGTTTTTTGTTCAGTTTCTTCTCTCAGCTCCGAATAACAAACAACCCGGTGTCATTCTGAGAAGGCAAGACGAAGAATCTCTTGCAATTACAAATTTAGGTTAAGGCTGAGGTTAAGGCTGAGGCTGAGGCTGAGGCTGAGGTTAAGCTTAAGGCTAAGGTTAAGGTTAAGGTTAAGGCTGGGGATTACCCATAACTTGAGCAAATCAAATACGAAAAAAACAATTTATCAAAACCATGCGCTGCAATAAAGGTTGCCTGAAAAAACTATTTTTTACTCTGTGGGCCTCTGTGTTTACTCCGTGAAACTCTGTGAAACAAAAAAATACAGCGAGCCAATCAAATACGAAAAAAACAACTTATCCGAAACCATGCGGCGGGGTACCTCCTTTCAGGGGGGCAGGGGGTGCGCGAAAGGGTAAGGGAA
>NZ_AHZV01000080.1 GCF_000250735.1 Anaerophaga thermohalophila str. Valhall | reverse complement strand
GTTATGTGTATGGTGTCGTTTGGCGATTCGAAGCACGAACCTGTCAAACCGCTACAAAGTTTATTAGATGTAATATTCTCAAAATTAGCACTACCCGCCAAATGCACTATACACGATGTTGTGTTTTCGTGCTTTATTCTTCCAGTCAGTCCGTGTGTTGGGGAGGCATGCTCTTTAAGCAAATTTGGTCGTGCGGTTGATATGTGCGTTTGCTTAATGTGCATGGCTCTATTCTGTTGGGAAAAATCCGGAGCGACCAATTCCATCATCCCCTGTGAACTCAATATAATTAAATCTATCTGTTAAATTGGATGAAGGAACCTTATTATCAAACATTATAAATTGAAAGTCCATTTTTTTATGAGCAAAATATTTAAAAAAGGAACGTTCAATATTTACATCTATATCATGTTCTTGAGTTTTCTTTTCTTTTCCATGATAAGTTGTAAGAGGAGAATCAATTATCAAACTTTTTGTAAATGGTATTGCTTTTTTATTGCAATAATTCACTAATGCAAATAACACTGCAGAATATGAAACGGCTCTCATTCCCTTTCCATAAGCACTCCTTGCTTTACCTGAAATCACAAAGTCGAAAACTTGATAACCCGAGTCAAATACAACTGAATCGCTATTTGGGTAATTCCATTCCTTTAGAATATTCTTAACTTCTTTGCATAAATCATCAACAATATCACCGTCAACTTTTTCGGGTGTCTGAGGGGTTGGCTTTAATGAAATTTGAACTTCAATATTTTTTTTCTCTTTAATATAAAAATTTAGTTCTTTATCAAGTAATTCAATTTTTGATACTAAAGAGACTGAGTCTTTAATTTCACTTAACTTTTCTTTAATTGAATTTAATTTCGGAGTAAACTCATTTTTTATAGTATTGTCAATCTCGTGATATTCAATATCAAGGTCGTTTATTTTATTGGTGATATTCTCTACCTCTTGCTTATTAGTTGAAATTGTCGAAGCCAAATCTTTAAGTTTTTCAACTATTTTATTTTTCTCGGAATCAATTGATTCTTTAACTTTTATATTCTGTTCAACCTCTTGCAATTTATCGCTTTCCATTTCAGCTTCACACAATGGACAATTAACAGTTTGTAGTTGCCCAAGCAGATTTTGTCCTTCATCAATGAAATTTAGACGCCCCAAATCACTATTGTAATGTTTTTTAAGCAACTCCATTCTTTCAATAAGTTCAGTATAGAAAAGGCGTGATGATTTTTCAGCTTCTAACTCTTTAAACTTGGTCGATTTCTTCTTATATAATTCAGAAATCACAGTGTTAAGTTCTAATGATTGTTTTTCTAAAGATTTTATATCTTCATTAAAAGTAGGTTTTGAATTGCTTTTCTGAGTACTTAAAGTATCTAAATCTTTTGATATTGTTTCGACTCTGTTATTGACAAATTCAAGTTTACCTTTTAATCGACTTTTTCTTATTTTTTCTTCTTCTTCAGGAATAAAATCAGCATAATCTTTTCCAGTTAAAAGATATATTAGAAGGCTCTGATATAATGTTTTATCAATATGCTGTGAAGTCGGATAAAAAGGAGAATCCTCTACTACAACTCTTGTCTCAGAAATAAGTGTCAAACGTCTAATATAAGAATAAATAAGATTAACTTTTTTTGACTTGCTTTTCTTCAGAAACTTATCATCAATTCCATTGAGGTTGAGTAAAAAGGATGATAGATTTTTGGTTTTCTTATTGTCAAGAAAATATTCTTCAACAGGTAACTTTGAATTTTCATATTCGCTTATAGAACATTTCTTAATTTTTACAGATTTCTCAATCAATTTCCTGTATATCGTATATTCTTCACCTGCAAAGGTTTTTATACCGAGGTAGAAATTATTGTATCCTACGCTTTCGGGAATACTCTTTGGACTATCTTCTTTCCCTAGCAAATAGTTGAGACAAGAGAAAATATATGATTTTCCCGTATCCGAAACACCTGATACAAGATTAAAACCATTCTCGAATGGAATTTCTGCTGGCTTTTTATTATTACCAGTAACTCGAAGATGAGTTATATAGAAACCTAAATCATTATTCATAGTTTAACTCCTCTCGCATATATGATTCATTAAGAAATTCACTTCCCCATTTTTCTAGATTTAAGGAGATAAATTTCTCAAGACTTTTATCATTTCTATTTTTAAATGTTTCTGCAACCCAAACAACCCGCTCTTTTAATTCTTTATAATATTGAGATTCAAAATATAAAAGAAAAGGTTCTGTCAACTTAGAGGGGGCGTATTGAATACCTGACTTTGCATATTTAATTAGAATCAATTCTTTTGAAGCTAATATTAAAAGTGCTTTTTGCAGTAATTCACGTTTTACTAATAATTGAGAAGACCTATTAGGTAATGATGGGTGCAAACTTTCAGGAGAATCTTCCAAGTCTCCACTATTTAGGATTATATAATCATATATAATGAGGCGTTCCAAGGAAAATGAACTCTTTTTGCCAAAACTCAAAATAAGTAGCACCCTCAATGCAATTTCCAAAGGGGAATTAAAAATTCTATTTTTAACGTTTTGTTTTGTCATTTCACCCATTTTAATTTAAGTTCGTTTGCTAG
>NZ_AHZV01000081.1 GCF_000250735.1 Anaerophaga thermohalophila str. Valhall | reverse complement strand
AATTCATGACCCGGAAAGGGTGCTGTTTGCCTGGGCGCAAGGTGAAGAGGAGGGGGCTTATACCTGGACACCTGTTGACAAACAACATGCCTTGCTCTTTAACCATGTTTACGATAATAACCACATTGGTTCAATGAAATACCAGAAAGCAATCGAAGATGCGATTGCCAAAGGGAATGACGACACATTAAGTTTAGCCTATACGGAAGATGAAGCCGGGAAATGGACAAAAGAACAAAAGCAATGGATTGACGGGTGGAAAATCCGGGCGATGAATTCTGATGAAGTATTTACTGATATAATTAAATCCATCAAAGAAACCGGCAAAGATGAAAAGATAGAAAAAATCGTTTTACGGCCAAAACACATTTACATTGGAAAATACAAATATGAAGATGTAGAGTACCCAGTAGCTATTTATGGTAATGGCGATAAAACAGTAATGACAAAAGCTTTTACCAAGATACAGGTGGCAGATGCCAAAGAACTGGAAGATAAAGAGAAAAAAGAACATATCTATTGTGATGAAACTTACACGAAATACTTGATAATCGCTTTTTATGAAGATGAAAAAGACAACCCGTCCATGATAATGCAGGTTGAGAAGTTTGATATCAGCCAAATGCAGAACACCAAAGAAAAATGGCTGGAATACTTAGGTATTTTAGGTGAGCCTGTTAAATACGAAATAACTCAATCACAATTAGAAGAAATATTCCCAAACACTGATACCACAAGGCTTAAAGAAGTAATGGAAGCGATTAATGACAATTGTGGCGATTTTAATATAAACACTACCCAAAGGATGAGCCATTTCTTAGGGCAGATTGGTACAGAGACCGGAGGGATGAAAGCTCTCAATGAGAACGAGTGCTATAGCGAGGCGAGTATTAAATCTGTATTTGGCAAGGTAAAAAGAAATGGCAACAGGAAATATTGTGACTTATTTGAAGGTTATAACGGGACATCATTATCCACATGTCCAAGTAATACTTTATGCGAGTGTAACCCTGTCCTGCCTGATTCAATTTCACTGGACAGCTTAACAGTAAAAGACAAGTACATATGTAAATCGGCATTGTTTGATTACACCTATGCTTGCCGCATGGGCAATGGTGCGCCTTCTACCAAGGACGGCTCTAAATTTAAAGGCAAAGGGTTTATCCAGTTAACAGGAAAAAACAAATACAAGCAAATCAGTGAGGAATGGAACAAGATGTACCCCGATGACCCGAAAGAGTTCCATGGGAAAGATATTGACCTGCTGACAACGGATATCGAAATTGCCATGAAAGCATCTATGGTATGCTGGAAAATACAAGGGTTAAATGAAAAAGCAGATATTGGATTAAGTGATGAAGCAATAGATAATGTGGGAAGAATAGTAAATGGCTCAGGTAGAAGTCGCCCCAATGGCGCAGACCATAGAATTGAATATACAAATGCAGCTTTTAATGCACTAAAATAGTTAAAATAAAGTAATATGAGAAAGTTTATATTGGCAGCAATCATCCTTAGTATTAGCAACATGTTTTTTGCTCAAGACAAATTATCATTGATGCAAGGAATTTGGGCAGATATTTATAATGGGGAGAATGAATATAATGAGTTTAGTTTTACCATTACCAAAGGGCATAAATCATTATCCTTTGGCTACGCCATGGGAGAATCCCCAAGATTGACGCTTTGGGAAACGATAGATGGTTTTTTAAATTACAACCCTGTCTCAAAAGGTGTGCTAGATGTAAATACTTTACAAGATGATGGAGAATACTATGTTTCTGCAGATGTTGAATATATTAACGATAAAGGGATTATAGAATATCCTAATTTTTTAGTCCCTGATTACTTTGAAATTGATGCCAATAACATGTCTATTGGTGGTAATAAATTAGTTGAATTTATCAAAATAGAACGCTTACCAAGCTTTGCGCTTAAACTTCTTTATAACCGTGGCAAAAAGGATGATAAGGATTACATAGAAAAGTACCTGGATATTAAAGTAAAAGAAGTCCAGGTGGACAAAAGCATTATTTACAGCGAACCGGGCACGACCACAAAAATGTTCTTAATCAAAGGGGACGTTGCCACCGTGCTGGAAGAAAAGGGAGACTGGTTAAAAATAGAGTTTTTGGGAAAACGGCTGGTGACCGGCTGGATAAAAAAAGAAGATGTCAAATAGCTTTCAGCTTAGCAGCCTTAATGAGATTATCAAGAGTGTAGAAAATATTATTGCGGTCTTCTGCTGGTAGCTTGCTAATATCTTCTAAACGCTGTAAAGTCTTTTTGTCCAAGTTTCTTAGTTCCCCGATAGCCCTGAAAAGAGTTTAATTAATTTGGAAATTGAAATATAGGGAATTGAAAATCTAAAATTCCCGAAAACCCTTGATGATTTTAAATAAGTTGCTGTCTTAGATTAGATTATAATAAAAAAACGCCATTCGAATGCCGCCAGCTTGTAACCGGCGGTTTATAGTTAGGCTAATTTTTCTTGCAAGGAATTATTCTGAGCATCTTT
Organism: Anaerophaga thermohalophila str. Valhall; assembly: GCF_000250735.1. Taxonomy (GTDB): domain Bacteria; phylum Bacteroidota; class Bacteroidia; order Bacteroidales; family Marinilabiliaceae; genus Anaerophaga; species Anaerophaga thermohalophila_A. Next base: position 2,810 of record NZ_AHZV01000081.1, on the reverse strand, counting down.
AAGCATTAAATCGAGCATGTATAAAATACGTTCTTTATAATCGGGTTTTATTTTTTGCAGCACTTCAAGCCGGTAGAGCATCTTTTTATCTTTAAGTAATGCAGTCGTATCTCCAACTAAGTAATCTAAACTAACATCAAGGGCTTCTGCAATATTTTTTGCAATATCAATGTTGGGAGTTCTTTCGTTACGTTCGTAGCGGCCAATAATTGCACCAGAGGTTCCTAGCTTCTTTGCTACATCTTCCCTTTTTAGTCCTTTTTCTTCCCCTTGCTCGGCGAAGTTCCCCCTTGCTCGGCGAAGTTCCCCCTGCTCGGCGAAGTCTGTGACTTCGTCGTCTAAACCTTTGTAGTTTTTAACTACCACAGAAAACATCGCGATAAAATTGGTCATATTTCCACCAAAAACAGTAAAATAAAAATCGGATGTTTTCTATCTTTAAAGATAAAATATTTATTCCATGTCCACCGGTTATCGAATCAAAGATCAGAAAGGATTGTACTTCCTAACCTTTCAGGTCGTAAATTGGGTTGATATTTTCTCACGGGATTCATAACAATCCGTTACGCTCAAGAATTGTTCAAAATCCTGAAGACTACTTATATTCATCGGCTCGAAATTATGGCGGTTTAAGTAGTTATCTGGTTGTAGATATTCTGAGATTGCCTGCAAAGATTGTTTAAAAAGGTAGTCTGGAGACTACAGGAGTAAAACGACGAAGTCATAGACTTTGCCGAGCGGGGGGTGCTTTAATTGTTGGGATACCAATGTTTAATAAAATACCAGAGACACCTAATGACTTGGAAGTGCATAATGGGGTTTTGTCTTCATTTGGGGATACGATATATTATTCTGAGGCTGTGGATTTAGAAAGAGAGGTTTACTTTATTAAGGTTGATAATAAAGTTTTCTATACTGACTGAGATAAAGAAAGAGAGGTGATTGAAAATCACCCATACAGTGTTGGTGATTCTATAATGGTATGGACAAAACCGAACAATGTCTACATAAAACAACTGACAGCTAACAATAAAATGGTAATGAATTATCAGCCCCCTTATTGGATGGCGTGGTTTTTTACTTTGGCAGGTATAGTTTTTACTGTCATGTCTTTGTTTTACTTAATAAAGTATAGTTCGGATTATTTTGGAGAAAAGAAAACGGAAAACCAATACTAAACGGATTGGTTTACATTTATAAGCCTGTTTTATACCCTGCCCTCCGCTCCGCGAAGTCTGTAACTTCGTCGCTCAAACCGCTGTAGTTTTCAATTACCAGCTAAAAGCAATGCGATTGAACTTATTGAATTTCCCCTTAAAAAGTCAGATGGGAGCCGGATATTTTTTATCTTCAAAGATAAAATGTCCACAGGTTATCAATTTAAAGATCAAAATGGTGGATTGAACTTCCTTTTCAGGTGGTAAATTGAGCTGATATTTTCTCACGGGATGTTTGTTTATCGGGATTATAGTACTGATATGTAAGCTCTGCGGAAAGATACAGGACGAACGTTTTGGGTGATATGCTGAAGAGATGGGAAAATATCATCCGTTGAAATAAAAAAGGTATAGATTTTGTAACTAAATATAGTTACATTTGCGTATGAGTAAAAAAGAGAAACTAATAGCCCGGTTTTTAACCATGCCATCTGATTTTCATTATGATGAAATGGTCAAACTCCTGGGGTATTTTGGCTTTAAAGAAGTAAAGAAAGGAAAGACTTCCGTTTCAAGGGTGAAATTTATGAATCCGGAAGGTGTCCCGATAATGCTACACAAGCCACATCCATCGGGGATTATGAAAAGGTATCAGTTGAAACAAATTAAAGAGGTATTAGGGTTATGAAACATTTAGAATATAAAGGCTACACAGGCAGTATTGAATATAGCAAAGAAGATGATTTGCTTTACGGTAAGGTTCTTGGCATTAAAGGGCTTATTTCTTATGAAGGGAAAACAGGAAAAGAACTTGAAGAAGATTTTAGAGAAGCGATAAACATTTATTTAGCTGATTGTGAAAGCCAGGGTATTACACCGGAAAAACCATTTAAAGGCAATTTTAACGTAAGAATATCATCAGAACTGCATCAAAAAGCAGCTTTATTGGCCATGGAAGATAAAATGTCATTAAACAATTTTGTTGCTGAATCTATCCGGGAAAGGGTTTTTAAAGAATCCTCTGCCAGGAAGAAATCCCACCGCACAAGCCGGTAAAGCGGTGTTCGTCGTCAATCGTCAGCAAAAGCGAGGTCAGCCCGTACAGCACTGTTTTATCCTGTGTTTATTTTTTAAGGTATAAAACAGAATCGTCTGCCAAAGTTTGCTCGTTCTTCACAAGGCTGTCATGCCTTTTGCGCTCCTCAATCCTCCTCATGGCAACTCCTTTATATTTTTTGGCATTTACCTTCCGTGCCTCCAGGCAAAAGCTAAAAAATCCAATCGCTGCTGTATTAGGCTCGTCTGTTAACCCCCTCGGTTCGCCTTTGTCATCCCGAGCAAGTGTTTGTAAGGCTCCGAGAAAACCGGAGCCAACAAAACACTAAATCGGGGTCAGCGTAAACGCCACGCGTCTTTCCGGTTCCTTCGTCACCTTCCAGGCTACGGCCTCGGTCGTAATCGTAGACGGTGAGTGCCCACAGCATCCGCAAACCGCTCCATTATATTGTGCTATTTGCAGCCGCTATCCCGACGCCCAGCTCAAGGTTGTTTTACATTGCGCAATACCATATTATCAGCAACTTTTGAGCAGAGACAAAAAAAATACTCACATCAAACAAAGATACCTTTAGCCTGCTTTATTCATAAGTTTTC
>NZ_AHZV01000082.1 GCF_000250735.1 Anaerophaga thermohalophila str. Valhall | reverse complement strand
CTTATCAAATTTCCACCCCCCCGCTCGGCGAAGTCACTGACTTCGTCGTTTTACTCCTGTAGTCTCCAGACTACCTTTTTAAACAATCTTTGCAGGCAAGCTCAGGATATCTACATCCAGATAATTACTCCAACCGACATAATTTCGAGCCAATGAACATACGTAGTCTTCAGGATTTTGAACAATTCTTGAGCGTACCGGATTATTATGGATCCTGTGAGAAAATATCACCCCAATTTACCACCTGAAAGGTTAGGAAGTACAATCCTTTCTGATCTTTGACTTGATAACCTGTGGACATGGAATAAATATTTTATCTTTAAAGATAGAAAACATCCGATTTTTATCTTACTGTTTTAGGTGGAAATATGACCAATTTTATCGCGATGTTTTTTGTGGTAGTTAAAAACTACAAAGGTTTAGAAGACGAAGTCACAGACTTCGCCGAGCAGGGGGAACTTCGCCGAGCAAGGGGGAACTTCGCCGAGCAAGGGGGAACTTCGCCGAGCGGGGAGCCTCAAGAACTATCGTCGGAAATTACGAACGGAACAGTAATACCCCATCTATTGAAATTCTGTTAAAAATTGCCAAAGTATTTAATGTGTCGGTTGATTATCTGATTGGGGAAGGTAAGCTTTCTTCATACGACAAAGAAGTGCTAAAACGAATTGAAGATATTGAGCAACTCGCCCCGGAGACCCGGAAAAATTTATTCTTCTTGATTGATAATTCAGAACTTTAAAACCAAACAAGCGTTCGTATAATTGCCAATTCCAAAAAATAAATCTTGTGGCAGGTTGGATACTTTTAACCCATTCACAACTTTTTCATCTTTTCCTTATCCCCTCCCCACAAATCTTCTGGATGTTTTATTAAATAAGCGACTGATAATATTGTAAATACAATTCCTATAATCAGAATTAATATATCCATCCATGTTAAAGGATTAAAAGGAATTAGAAGTTTATCGTTAAACTCAAGCTTTATTATTTCATGGCTATTCTTTCTTGTCCATAATGTTATTTTATCTCCTATATTTACAGCTGGCTCTAAAATCTCTATGTGCTTTGTAATATGAGTTCTAAATATTGGTTCCACACCTTTCAGCTCAATTCGATAAGCCTTTGAGTATTTTTCTACAAGGTTATCGTACATATTACTTACTTTCGCTTGAGATACAACACCTTCATATTTAACCAAATTAGATTCTTTTTCTATTAGGCCAGTAATGCCGAAATATAGACCGGTTAAACCAAAAGGCAGCAATATAAAAAGAGCTCTTAAGTATCTTGTTCTATCAAAAAAAACCATAATCAATTGACATTAAGTTCTGAGTTTATCAATTCTATTAATTCATTTATCTTGGCACTTTCACTTTCGCTGAACATACTCTTTTCCGTCGCGGTCATGCCATCCCATGAGTATTTTAGCATTACAAACAAAGGGAAATTTCTATTACCTATTTTCTCTATAGCTGTTTTTCCATTGAATAGTATTCCGGCTGTATTCCAAAAAGATAAAAATCTTCTTCCATTCAGTGAATTACGAAGTTCGTCTGTAACACCATCATTAAACTCCAGGAACAAGTCTCCAGATGCATGAATTAATCCAGCTATACTTAACGCCAACCGCATGCTTTTATCAGCTAATTTTATAGCTGCTTTAGCTTCACCATAAGCAACACAAAAGGATGCCAGATCAAGCCCAAGGTTAATCATGTCCTTTATTTCATCAGCTCTGTGTTTATCAATAATCCATTTATAGAATATAGCCGGCATTGGAAGTACCATTCCTTCTACACCTATAAAATCAATTCTGGTGGTAAAGTTTACACCAATAATATCCATGGGACGAAGGTTAGAGTCAGGATGGTAGTTAAAAATTGTCTCTCGCCTGTTTCCATTTTCTGTAAGATAGTCCAGAACTCCACCAAATGTAATCATTCCATCTTCAGTAAAATCAACATCGTACAAAGTATTGAAATTTTTTGATCGATGCCATGTATATATTTCCTTAATTGATGCCAGATTTAACATTGTATCAGTAGATTGTTGTTTATAGTATAGTTTAAATAGCTCAATCATAAAATTATCATAATCGCTGATTTTAAAGGGGGGACTGTTTAGCAATCCGCACAAATCTTTTATACGCGTTCCCTCATCAAGTAACGCTATAAAAGATTTAATACTTTCATTTTCTATATTAGCAACAATTCGGTTGATTAAAGGATAGAATTCCCTGATCTGTGAAGTTGCAATTTTCTCAATAAGTTTTATTCGTTGTCCATTGCTTAATTCTCGTAAAGCCTCATTAGGAAGAGCATATAAATTATTCAGGCTATGTCCTCCAGATACTAAAAGCTCATCAATATGGGTACTCCAAGCAGCTGGGTCATCACAAAGAAGATACTGTCTAAGACTGTTAAGCTGATTAGCAGCTTCTGACTGTAATTCAACGCTATAAAAGTTACGGGTGGTTGATGATGAACTCTGTATGGATACCTGACAGAACCCTAATCTTCTGCCTGATGACCAAGTAACCTCAAATCCTTGTGTATTTGAATCACACTCCCGGGGATTTATTTCAAATGGTCTCATTTGATTAAATGCGATCAAAATCTGTTGGTAAACCAAATTATCTCCAAGGCTAATATCCTTTGCTTGTGGCAAATCCCCATTCGGATAATTAATTTCAATAGTTCTACCAAAAGCATGCCCAAATCGGATAGTCTCAATAACCCTTCTTACTGCTATTGGATCATTGAGAATCATCGCCCCTTCTTCCTCACTTTGCCCCCAAGCAAACAACACATTTTCCGGGTCATGAATC
>NZ_AHZV01000083.1 GCF_000250735.1 Anaerophaga thermohalophila str. Valhall | reverse complement strand
AGAATATCTTTTTGAATGGTATGATAATGCATAAATATCAGGGCTACGCCCCTAAATTGCCATTGTTTGAATTGGCTACGAAGATATTAGGGCTAACGCCCCTTTCTTTTAAAAGGGAAATCGAAGCGTTACAGAAAAACATTGGGTAAAACCATAAATGAGTTTGGTATGAAAAGTATATGTAATAAGAAATAAATCTGGTTTTTAATACTTTGCACTTGTTTTTATTCAAAACTTTATCTATTTTAATCCAAAAATTTGAAAATTTGTTGCTCTATGAAAAAAATTTACTCATTATTAATATCTTTTCTGCTTTTCTCTTTTTTGCCGCTAAATGTTTACGGGCTTGAAGTTACAGGTACAATTACCTCCGATCAAAGCTGGGGGCCCGGAACAGTTAATGTCACCGGCAATTTGACCATTTCTGCAACCGTTACCATTTCTGCCGGTACGCAGATTATTGTAGCCGATCAGGTAATGATTACCGTCACTTCATCGGGTAGTATTCAGGCACAGGGAACCGATGGAAATGAAATTGTTTTTACGGCTGCCACTCCTGCGGTAGGATGGAGAGGGATTTATTTTGATGGAAGCACCTCAGGTGAGGAAATATCTTCAATTTTCCAGTATACCTATTTTAAATATGGAAACGCTGATGGAAATGTAAGTGTTGTTGAAGAAGTATGTGGAGGAGCCATTTATGCATCATATCACTCCGGGCTTATCTTTGAGAATTGCCATTTTGTAAATAATAAAGCTAATAAGGACGGTGGTGCGGCAAGATTTTATGAATCAGACGTTTCATTTGTAGGATGTGTTTTTGAGAATAATATTGCTAACAATACTAATTATGGAGTAGGGGGAGCACTGGATATAAATCGAAACAGTGATGGAACTGTCATGATTCAAAATTGCAGTTTTTTTAATAACTCCGCATATTCCGGAGGTGCTGTTTTTGTTGAAATATTGGCTGAATTAAATATTCAGGGTTCTCTTTTCGCTAATAATCAAAGTAATAATGCTGGTGCTTTAAAGGTTGGAGATACCGGAACGGTAACTCTTTTGTCGAATACTTTCACAAATAATTCTTGTGGGAGTTCTACTTCGCATACAATAAGTTTGTCCACTTCCTTGGCAGTTGATGTACAATTCATTAATACAATTATCTTCGGGAATAGCTCAGCAGGAAGTTTAAAAAATATTGAGTTTAACACTACCCCTTCATCAGCTGTCTTCAAGAATTGCCTCATTGAAGGAGGCGTTTCATCCATTTCCGGTTTGCCTTCAAGCTATACCTGGACGGAGATAATGGACGACAATCCCGGTTTTGTTGCACCGTCATCCGGTGTAGGACTTGCTGCTGACGGAAGCGCCGCCGACTGGCAACTGAGTGAGACATCACCATGTGTTAATGCCGGCATTGAAGATGTTACGGGTCTTGGTTTGCCGGACTATGATTTGGCAGGGAATACCCGAATTCAACAGGGACGTATAGATATTGGTGCCCTGGAGAGTGCTTATGTGCCTACCGCATCTTTTGATATGCCGGTTGATGTGGATTTCAATATCTGGCTCCAGAGGGATGCAAACCAAATTGTGGTTCGCACAGATGATATGATAAGATTTTCGGGTGCTTTATACGATATTACCGGTTCAATTGTTGAAGACAAACGAAACAGATTGTACCAGGATCAACTTACATTTCCTGTTTCCGGGTTAAGAAAAGGCATTTATGTTGTTACTTTGTATGGCCGGAGTGGAGAAGTACTTAGTTTATCTAAAATTGTTGTCAACTGAAAGAGAGTCGGCTGGAATAAAATCCATTGATATACTATTGACGCAATGCCTGGTGTTCTTGGGCGTAAAACCTTCGCCCAGGAATACATGTCCGAGGTGTGCGCCGCACCGTGCACAAACAATTTCGGTACGCCGGCCGTCGGCATCGGGTTGCCGTTTCACCGCCCCTTCAATTTCATCGTCAAAGCTTGGCCAGCCGCACCGTGCATCAAACTTATCACTGCTTCGGTAAAGATGTGCTCCACAACGCTTGCAGGTATAGATACCCTTTTCATTATGATTGTAATACTTTCCGCTAAAAGGCCTTTCGGTACCTTTGTGCAGAATTACCTGTTCTTCTTCCGGTGTAAGCTCTTTGAAATTCAAACGGGTGCTGTCGTTTTGTGCCATCGTAGTACCTGTTAGTATAACTAGTATTATTGTGATTAGTTCTTTCATTGGTATTTGTTGCTGGTTGCTGGTTGCTGGGGCCCCCTAAATCCCCCCGAGGGGGACTTATTAGAAACATTCTTTCAAATTTGGTTAATCTCAGTTATCTATGATGCAACTTTATCTTTTGTGTTCTTATATGTCTTATATGGTGTATTTTTTGAGTTCTGTGTTTTGAGTTAAGGATTGTTGAGACGCACGGCCGTGCGCCTTTACTTGCCCCCTAAAAGTTTCTTGTTCCGGGTTTCGGGTTAGCTTGACTCCGCTGCTTGCCTTGCAAGAATTGGTTAATTCGTCAATTGGTTCATTGATAATTGATAATTGGTCAATTGGTAATTGAAAAATCTGTGATATCTGTGGTGAATTCTTAGTCTCTCAACCTCAACCTCAACCTCAACCTTAACCTCAACCTAAGTCTCAACCTCAACCTGGTCATTGATAATTTGTAATTATCTATTTGAGGAATCCTCTGTTTCTTCCGCCTGATATCCGGCTTCATTAAGAAGCTTTTTTACTTCTTCAGCATCTCCTTCTTCGGTCTCTACGGTCAAAATTCGGTCCGGGCTTTTTAAATCAACACTCCAGTTGCTGATATTGTTTGATTTGTCCAGAAAAGGAGTTACGGCATTGATGCAGCCGTTGCACTTGATGTTTGTTTTGAATTTTAGTGTTTTCATGATGTTTGTTTTTTTAGTCGCAGGCTGTTGCTGACGACCGAAACAGAACTGAATGCCATGGCTGCACCTGCAATCATAGGATTCAGCAGGAAGCCCGAAACGGGGAAAAGTATGCCTGCAGCTATGGGAATGGCAACAACATTGTAAAAGAATGCCCAGAAAAGGTTTTGCTTAATGGTTTTTACAGTCTTACCGGACAATCTGATGGCTTCAGGTACCTTTAAAAGATCGGATGAAGTTATGGTCATAGCAGCCACATCCATAGCAATATCAGCGCCTTTGCCCATAGCTATTGACAGATCGGCCAATGCCAGTGCTTCAGAGTCGTTAATTCCATCGCCAACCATTGCAACCGTTTTGTTCCTCTTCTGAAGTTCTTTTACAAATTCCGCTTTTTCGCCTGGCATTACCTGAGCTTTAAAATGTTTTATGCCTGTGGCATTTGCTACAGCCTTCGCGGTTTGTTGATTATCCCCGGTAAGCATATAAACTTCTACTCCAAGTTTTTGAAGACGACTGACGGCTTCCGGGGAAGATTCCTTTATTTTGTCGGCAATGGCAACAATTGCTGCCGGCTCTTCGTTAACAGCTATCAGAATAACCGTTTTTGCTTCGTCCTGCCATTTCCGTATTTTTTGTTCCAGCGGTTCGGGGAGTTTTATCTGGTTTTGTGCCATTAGTATTTCATTGCCAATCAGTATTTTATCATCACCAATGGTTGCACTTATTCCATTACCTGAATGGTTAAGAAAATGCTCAGTCTCAAATTTTTCAAATCGACCTTTTTCTTCGATGTAGCGGGCAATAGCATCGGCCAGGGGATGTTCAGAATGGCTTTCTGCTGCCAGAAGCATTCCCCGAATTTTTTCTTCTTTTAAGTTGGAATTAATTATTTCAAAATTTGTTACTTCCGGTTTACCCTCAGTAACAGTGCCTGTTTTGTCAAGTACAACAGCGTTGGTTTTATGGGCTTTTTCCAGACTGCCGGCGTTTTTTATCAGGATACCACTATTGGCTCCTTTGCCAACACCTACCATAATTGCCGTTGGGGTGGCGAGCCCTAGTGCACACGGACAAGCAATAACAAGTACCGAAACGGTTGCCAGCAGAGCCTGAGTAAGGTATTCCGTACCTCCAAACAGCATCCAGACAACAAAGGTAAGCATGGCAACGCCAATCACTGCCGGGACAAAAACAGATGCAACTTTATCGACCATTCTTTGTACCGGAGCCTTTGAGGCCTGGGCATCCTGTACCGTTTTAATGATCTGTGCCAAAATGGTGTCACTGCCTACTTTTTCTGCTCTCATGGAAAAGCTGCCGGACTGGTTGATGGTTCCGGTGAAGACCTTCTTTCCAGGCGTTTTTGCAACGGGCATCGATTCCCCTGTTACTGCACTTTCATCAACAAAAGATGAACCATCGGTTACTTCACCGTCAACCGGGATTTTATTTCCCGGCTTAACCCTCAGCACATCGCCCTTTTCCACTAAATGTATGTCTGTTTCCTGCCAGGAACCGTCGTCCTGTAATTTAAGCACTGTTTTGGGGCGGAGTCCCATCAGCTTACGGATGGCAGATGAGGTTCCTTCTTTGGCTCTTTCTTCCAGCCATTTGCCCAGCATGATGAAAACAATAATTACGGCAGCTGCTTCAAAGTAGACATGGGCTTCGAGTCCTTGTGAAGTCCAAACCACGGGGAAAAGCATGTTGAAACTGCTAAAAAGGTAAGCCATTCCTGTACTCAGAGCGACCAAGGTATCCATATTGGCGGCCCCGTGCTTTGCCTGTTTAAACGCATTAATGAAGAAGTGACGGCCAAAGACAAAAAGAACGGGCGTGGTCAAACCCCACATAATATAATTGGCAAAAGGGATGTTATGGAAGAACATGCCAATCAGAAAAACCGGAAAAGCAAGTGTGCCGGCCCAAATCAGGCGTTTGCGGGTTTTCAGGCTTTTCTTCAGGCGAGCTTCTTCCATGGCTTCTTCGCTGGTCTCCTTTTCATCGATGATCAGATCGTAGCCGACCGAACGGATGGCCTTTTTCATCTCCGGAAGTCCGATGTTTTCAGGAACCCAGGAAACTTTTACGTTGTTTTGAGCCAAATTGACAGAAGCATTTAATACTCCTGCCTGTGCATTCAGCATGCTTTCCACGCTTGCCGAACAGGCTGCACATGACATGCCTTCCACCGGCAAAACTTTTTCGCTAACAACCGGTTCAATGCCCAGGTCTTTAAGATGTTTGGTAGCATGTGCAAGAGTGTCTCCGTTAGCACCGTGTACTATGATGCGTTGATTATTTGGTTCCCACTTCCATTCGTGGATATCTCCAACATCTTTAAAAGCCCTGGCAATAATAGATTCCTGAATATTACTGCTGGATGTGGTTATGGGGATTATATATGTGCTTTCTTTTTGTGGCATAAAGTTTTTCCTTTTTATACAAAGGTAAGGATGTTGCCGGTCGCATTTTTTACATTATTTTCGGAAAAACTTGCAGAAAAGGGGGAGAGGAGTATTATTTTGAGATGTTAGGAGTTTTGTCTGTTTTATACGACGCCGGGAAATCAAAATGAGATGAAAGGAATTCTAAAATCGTAAAGAAAAGGATTTCGAACCCCTTTGAAAGAGAATATTTATAGAGTGGCTAATAATTTATTGTCTTTTACCTCTATTTGGGGAAGAAGTGAAGCTGTCAATTGTGTTATATAATTTTGCAGTATAACTTTTCAGGATTTTGAAGGAACAGGCCAGTGTAACGACCTGTTCCTTTTATTATGATTGGAAGCTATTTGCCCTGGTTATGGTGCTTATTTTTGTTGTTTGGCGTTGGTTCTGTCAATATTTCGGTAATTACCAATGCACAAGTACTTTCTGCCGGTTAATGATGCATATTCCATTGGGAATTCCATAAAATGCGTTATGCCCGGGCCTTATATGGATGGTTTTGATCATTTTACCGGAAACAGAGTAAACAGGAAGTTCAGCTTCAATACTGCTTTTTGCATATAAAATGCCATGGCTGGAGAAAAACATCAATTCGTTTGCTGAAATTTTATTGATGGCTGAGGGGATCGGGCTTAACGTGTGATCCAATCCTGATGAGGTATAATATCCACCATTTATCACATCAAATCCAATAGAAGAAGGTGCCTGATTGCTGCCATCGTTAAAGAGTACCTTCCAGTTATTGATGGTGCCTTCAAAGGTGTATTTGTAAATGTTGTTTCCAAGATTTGTCATTTCATCTCCCGGCCAGGCTGAAGTAATCATTACTACGCTGCCATTATTGTCATAATAGATGTAGGTATTGACATTATCGCCCCAATATTCGGGGGCTTCAAAAAAGATTGCCTGTTCATTTTCGTAAAGTACTGGTTCGACGGGTACCTCCGGAATTTCACTTGAAGGCAGCAGAGGTTCTGTTTCATCAGGGTAAGGTCCCGGATTGGTTTCCACAGGAGTGCTTGAATAAAGGTACTTTCCGTCTTCTCCAATTTTACCGGGAGCCTGTGTTTGTGGTGTGTCCAGGACGTATGCTCTAAGGTTCCCCTGACCTGATACAGAAACCGACAAGGTGTTGCTGGAAACTGTTTTTACATCGCCGGTAACCACATCGGTATAGGTTCCGTTGAGGATATTGGAAAATGTGGCATTACCGGATATGGCTACCAAAACATAACTGTCGGTTGAGCTGTCGGTATATCTTCTTTTAAAGGCAATGCCTGAACTGCTGATATTTTCTGTTGAGTATTGACCTTTGCGCAGAGCCGGGATTGCCATTCTGATTTTACTCAGTCGCTGAATGTGTTTTGCCAGTGGATGCTCAAGTGTTACGGCAACGTTTCCTGATGCATTGGTATATTCGGCAAAATTCGTTGTTGTAACATCGCCTGAAATATATCCGCCATAATAGGCACGTCCCGATTCTTTCAAAGGTATAGTAGGACCTTTGTCGATAGGCATTCCTTTTTTAAACTCTATCTCGCTTCCGTAGTATAGACAAGGGATGCCTCTGAAAGTGTACATAAGTGTCAGATTTTCGGCCCAGGTACTTTGCGGTTTTGCAAATCGTTGGTCTTCAGGTGCCTGATCGGGTGCATAATCGTGTGAATCGACGTAAACCACATTGAACGTTGGATCGTTGTAGGTGTGGTCTCCACTTGTAGCCACCCCAAAAGCGCTGTAAGCATTTTCGAAATTCCAGTGCATCGGGAAATCAATGACATTCAATCCCGAATGCATAGAATGGTCGGGGGTATGGTATTCATTGCCGTTCAGGAAGGCATTATTGGAAACGGGCTGGGTTCCGGTATTTGTATTGTCATTATAATTGGTAATACAAGATTGCTGATTAAGAAAAGGGAATTCTCCGGGTGGTACGTACACATTTATATACTCTGACGGGTCGTTGCTCCAGTTGTATGTTTTTGAATCTTTCCAGGTATAAAATGGCGTTGACATTGCGGGCGTACCACGATACCAATAGTTTCGGTCGCGGGTGCAGATTTCGGAAAACATAAAAAAGTTGTTGTTACCCACAGCTTCTGCGGCCGCCTTGAAGGCAGGGTTAAAAACCTTGTTAAAAACAAGTCTGGAAATATGACGTCCGGTATCGATTCGGAAACCGTCCACTCCCATTTGAATGAATTGAGAATAAGCCTGAATAAGGTAATTGTAAACGATAGGGTTTTCGGTATTCAAATCTACACAGTCTCCTGCAATTTGTGCCCACTGACAGGTTATATCATCCCAGTTGAAGTTGCCGAAGTGGTGATAGTGATTATCCGAATCATGATTCTGGCCATCGGTGTTTTTCATAAGTGCCAGCCGCGCCTGGTATTGTTCTCCCGGCGTCAGATTGTCGTAGTTTACGGGTAGTTTGCCCGGTATTTTTACCAGGCAGGCATCCGGGTCGGCCAAATCGGCAGTGTAATCTTTCTCAAACATGGGGCAGAGGTATGCTTCGCCAAAGTTGCCTGAATGATTGAATACCACATCCAGAATGATTTTCATATCGCGGTTATGAACTTCATCAATCAACTCCTGAAACGATACATCAACCGATTCATAGCGGGGATCCACTTTATTGAAATTCATGGCATGATAGCCGTGATAATCATAGCCACTGGCATTTTCCACAACGGGCGTAATCCATACCGACGTAAATCCCAGTGCTTTGATGTAATCGAGCTTTTCGATGAGACCTTTAAAATCACCTCTCCAGGCTGGGTCTCCCTGATTCAGGCTTTTGCCATCCCAGCAATGTACATTGTTTGTGGGGTCTCCGTCGTAAAAACGAGTGGTTATTACAAAGTAGATCGTTTCATCCCGAAAATCGGTGCGGGAAAATACCTGGCTAAAAAGTTGGGTAGATGAAAAGAAAAATATCAGGAGAGTAAGTGTAATGAAAAATTTTTTGGATAAAGAATTCATTTGGATTGGTTTTTATGTGGAAGAAAAGCCGGACAGTGTGCATTAGTGCAAACTGTCCGGAAATAATTATGTAAAAAAGTGTGCTATTGCTTAATAAAACGCCCTATGGTCTCTTTTCCAGTTACATCCCGAACGATAAGGAAATAGAGTCCGGGTGTGAGATGCGAAACGTCAAACCGGGTGTTATCGCCGTTGGCTTCAAAAATAGCCACGATGTTTCCATTGATAGATGCTATTGATACTTTCTCAATTGGTTGTGACGAGAGAATCTGAATAAAGTTTTTTACCGGATTTGGGAAGATTTCCAACCGGTTAGCAGCTTTATCTTCTTTTGCTATGGAAGTAATAATGGGAGGGCATTCCACATAATCCGCATTTATACCCGAGTAACAGCTTGTGGATGTTACACCGGTTATGTCAGGTGTTTGAGCATCGGAGCCATTGTTGAAGATGACGTTAACATGTTTTACCGAAGCATCAAAATCATAACGATACCATCCGTCCTGTAATTCTGTGAGTGGCGTTCCCGGCCATGAGCCGGTAAGTGTTGTTCCATAAGCATCCCACGTATAAATGTTTACCGTAGGCCAATTTCCCGTATTTTGATAGGCCACAGAAACAGGCTCTGTCGTAATTCCGTCCGAACAACTTACTTGAATGTGGGGCCATTTCCCGTCTCCGTTTTTGGTATCCAAAGTACTGAAGCAAGCGTCTGCACTGATATTTTTAACATCAGTCGTTTGTTCCGTACCATTGTTGAAAACCACATTCAGGTATCCGGTAACATTGGAAAATGTGTAGGTATACCAGTTATTTCCTTCGTCAGTCATTGCTGTTCCGGGCCAGGTGTCAAGTGCGCCGGTATCGTCCCATGCGTACACATTTACATTATTCCAGGCTGTACTGTTGTTGAAGAATCTGACAGTGATTGCGGCTGAAGAAGCCTGTTGAGGTGAAGTTGCTGTTTTTGTCCATACCGCATAATCTGGTCCGGAAGTTTGTAGGGTGTAATCGGCCGGTGCATTGTAAGAGGCTGTTCCTATCTTTACAATCAGCGAACCATTGTTTCCTGTAGTTGTGGCCACATAAATATCGGGAGCACTCTGATTGACCGTGATGTTACTTTCACTGTGAATTCCGGCCAGTTTTCTGGCTGCAATGAGTTCGTTGATTTTCGTTTTATATGTCACATCGTTCCAGTGGTTCATCCATACACAGGGGATGCCGGGGCCTGACAGGATAAAAGCATAGGCTGCCAAAACATTTCCGGTGAATCTGGATGGATTATCAGTACGTCCGGTGTCATGATTGTCCACAAAGGTGATAGCAAATTTTTTATAGTAATCGTTGTGGATAAGTCCGGCCGGTTGGTTTTCTGTTCCGTTCCACCAGGTCAGTTCGGTAAGGTTATAACCGTTATTAAAAGCACTGTTGATGGCATATTTTGCAGGGAAATCAAAAGCCATGGAGGTAGCATTGGTGGCATTGATCCAACCGGTAACATAATCATAGTTGGCATCCCAGTATTCGCCGACCGACAGATACGCATTTGCGGAATTGTTATACATTTCGGTATAGCTTCCGGCATATCCTTTAACCATGTCATAGCGCCATCCGTCGTAGCCGATTTCGTTTTTCATAAAATTCAGGTAGGCTTTGATGGTATTTTGGATATTGGCATTGGTGTGATCCACGTCACGGGCAGCCCCGTAGTTTTCTCCGGTGTCCGGGTTCCCGGCGGGGGTGTGTGGATAAGACAGGTTTTGATACTTTACTTCATCGTCGGCACAGATGGCTTCCAGACCCCACGACCAGGTTGTACCATTGTAGGTCTCAGGCGGGAAGTCTACCCAGTTGGTTTCTCCGTTGCGATGGTTGATAACGATGTCGGCAATGGCTTTGGTACCGTTGTCGTTAAGTGTCCGGATAAGCGTTTTTAGTTCATCTTCCGTTCCGAATGAACTGTTCTGGTCGAAATAGAAAACGGGCAGGTAGCCCATGGAATAGTCTGTAAGATCGTTGCCGCTTGGGGGCAGCCAAATAAGATCAAAGTTTTGACCGATTTCCGGGGCCATGGAGGTTAATGTTGTCCATTTGCTTACCTCATAAGAGTCCCAACCAAAACCCTGTAACATCACATCGGTAGATTGTGAAGGTACCTGCGATTTAGCGGAGCTAAAAAATGAGAACAGGATGAACAATAAAAACAATTTTTGTGTGTTGTAGAATTTTTTCATAATACCAGAATTTTAAGTTTGTTGTTAAAAAATGTTGTTTCTCATAAAACAGGATAATGGTGTAGATTTATACACTTAGGAACAAAATTAGAAACTTTTTAATATATAGAACAAGTTGTTTATCAAAAATTTACAAAAAATTTCTGCAAACGTTACCGCAAAGGTTTGCGGTAACGTTTGCAGCAAAAATAAACTTTATTGAAGTATTGTAATGAAGATGTTTAACCTTAAAAGTTAATGCCTGTTAACAGATGCTATGGAAGGAATGGGAATTCAGAAATTATATAGTGGTGCAAGATATGATGCTATTATAGATAGAAGAGTTTTTTAGTCAATAGTCAATAGTCAATAGTTAATAGTCAATAGTCAGTAGTCAGTAGTCAGTAGTCAGTAGTCAATAGTCAGTAGTTAGGGTTCAGAGTCGTTGGTGAGCACTGGTTGCTTGATGCTGGGGCCCCTAAATCTTCCCAGGGGGGACGAGACAAGAAGAGGCCTTCTGTCATCTTGAGCGAAGCGAAGATTCTCATTTTTTAATATTTAACTATCTGTTTAATTGATCATTGATCATTGGTAACTGAAAAAATCTGTGTAAATCTGTGATATCTGTGGTGCATTCTTAACCTCAACCTCAACCTCAACCTTAGCCTTAGCCTCAACCTCAACCAATACCCGTGCCTCCAATCAAATCTTGTCAATTGTATTCCTCAGGGGTTTGCGTAGTTTTTTAAAGTCGCCCGGCGTCATACCTGTTATTTTTCTGAACTGATTGGACATGTGAGCAGGACTGCTGTAACCGAGCGTATAAGATATTTCGGAAAAGTTCATTTCTCCGTAGACAATGAGTTCTTTGACCTTTTCAATTTTTTATTTAATGATAAACTGTTCAATAGTAATTCCTTCGATACTTGAGAATAAATGGCTCAGGAAACGGTAGTCGTGGTAGACCTGTTCCGATAGCCATTTCGACCAGTTAAAACCCTGTTGGAGTTTTTGATGATGAATTTTTTGAATTACAAGGGTTTTTATTTTATCTACCAGTTGTTTGTTGCGATCTTTTATGCGTTCAAAACCAATTTTTTCCAGCCTTTCATCCAGCTCTTTTAACCGCTCTTCCGAAAGTTCCTCTTCAATTACGGCCACACCAAGCTCGACCGAAACAGGATGCAGCCCCATTTCAGTTAATAGTCCTTCAACTGCCATGATGCAGCGTGGACAAACCATATTTTTGATGTGAATGGTCAATTTGATTCTGCGTTAAGTTGTTCGCCCGCTTTGCCATTTGCTTGCGGGAATTAATTAACTGGTTGCTGGATGCTGGTTGCTGGATGCTGGTTGCTGGATGCTGGTTGCTGGTTGCTGGTTGCTGGATGCTGGTTGCTGGTTGCTTGTTCGCTCGGCTCCGCCGCTTGTCTTGTAAGAATTCGTCAATTGGTTCATTGGTTAATTGGTTCATTGATAATTGATAACTGGTCATTGATAATTGATCATTGAAAAATCTGTGTTCATCTGTGATATCTGTGATGCACTCTCAACCTCAACCTCAACCTCAACCTCAACCTTAGCCTCAACCTTAGCCTTAACCTTAACCTCAGCCTCAGCCTCAGCCTCAGCCTTATTCTTTCAGCCCGCTACGTTCGAGCAAGGGTTCAATGGATGGTTCCTGACCTCTGAATGCTACATAAAGCTCCATCGGGTCTTTTGTTCCGCCTCTTTCCAGGATGTTTTTCCTGAAGGAGTTTGCAGTTTCTCTGTTAAATATACCGTTTTGCCTGAACAATTCAAAAGCATCTGCATCGAGCACTTCAGCCCATTTGTATCCGTAATACCCTGCGGCATAACCGCCGTCAAAAATGTGGCCAAAGGCAGTACTCATGCAACTTCCTTCTACATCCGGAAACAGTTCGGTTGGCTCCATGGCTTCTTTTTCAAATTGTGCCACTTCTTTATTCACTGGCTCGTTTATGGTGTGCCAGGCCATATCGTTCATGCCGAAACTCAACTGGCGAACGGTAGCATAACCGCTTTGGAAATTTCCGGCCGCTATAATTTTATCAACCATATCTCCGGGGATAGGTTCATCTGTTTGGTAATGTGTGGCAATATCCTGAAGCCATTCTTTCTGGCGGGCCCAGTTTTCCATTATTTGAGAAGGTAGTTCAACAAAATCGCGGTAAACTGATGTCCCCGCCATTGCTCCATAGGTAACCCGGCTCAACATACCATGAAGGGCATGACCAAACTCGTGAAGAAAAGTAGTGACTTCATTATAGGTAAGCAATGCGGGTTTTGATGCAGTCGGGCGTGTAAAGTTGGTTACTACGGAAATGTGCGGACGAACATCCATGCCGTTTTCCACGTGCT
>NZ_AHZV01000084.1 GCF_000250735.1 Anaerophaga thermohalophila str. Valhall | reverse complement strand
TTCCGTTTCGGGCATCATAATAGTTTCTGAAACCTACCAGATCGTTTTCCCAGGCCGGCCCCTCCATCTGAAAGACAGCTGAAATTGTAGGGCTGTCAGTGGACTTTAGCCGTTCTTCATTGGTCACTTCCTCGTAAGGAGGCTCTTTATAGCCAAATCTGATATTGGTTCGTTTAGGAAATTCAGGCATCTGATCCCTGGTAACAGTGTTAAAATAAAGTGTTTTCGATTCGCCCGCCTTCAAGGAAACAAGAAATGCCATTTCGTCCCAATTGCCGTCACCATCGAGGTCATCACACTGGGTTGGCAATCTCTCGCCCTTTTCATCAACCACTACAACATAGTTGTCTCCAACATCTTCCGGAAGGTATTCGTTAACTTCTTCATATGTGAGCACAACGGCTTTGTCAGCCAACGGGATATCAAGATTGTTTTCGACAACATATCCACTCTGAGGGCCATTACACCCCCCCGCAAAAACCGTTAAACCAATAATAAAAGGCAATTTTCTGGTCAGCATAATTATACTATTTTTAAGGGTTTACTTCGTTTTCACCTTTAACGTAACCGAAATTGGCGAGAATTCCGCCATCAACATAAAGAACATGTCCATTCACAAAATCACTGGCTTTACTGGCCAGGAAAAGTGCCGCATTTCCAACATCATCAGGAGTACCCCAACGACCAGCAGGCGTACGGGTCATCACCAGTTCATTGAACGGATGATTTCCCTCCCGAATAGGTGCGGTTTGCTCGGTAGCAATGTAGCCGGGCCCAATACCGTTGACCTGAATATTATACTTTGCCCATTCGCAGGTCATGTTCGCGGTAAGTAGTTTCAATCCCCCTTTTGCAGAGGCATAAGCAGAAACCGAATTACGTCCGTACTCACTCATCATGGAACACAGATTAATGATCTTCCCCTGTCTTCTTTTTATCATTCCCGGAACCACCCGTTTTGACACAATAAACGGCGAAACAAGATCTACATCAATAACCTCTTTAAACTCTGAAACAGGCATTTCAAGAATAGGTACCCGTTTTATCATTCCCGCATTATTGACCAGTATATCGACCGACCCCACCTCTTTCTCTATGGTTGAAATACCTTTATCAACATCATCCTCTTTTGTAACGTCAAAGGCCAGGACATATGCATCAACCCCTTCTGCTTCAAATTCTCGTTTACTTTTTTCCAGCTTTTCCTGTGACCTTCCGTTAATAACCACTTTAGCACCAGCTTTGCCAAGTGCTTTTCCAATAGCCATACCAATTCCGTGGCTGCCACCTGTAACCAGGGCAACCTGTCCGGATAAATCGAATAAATTATTTATAAAACTCATAATGAAGTAGTGTTAGATTGTTAGATTGTTAGACTGTTAGATTGTTAGATTGTTAGACTGTTAGATTGTTAGATGTTATCTAAATCTTATATCTACAAATCTAAGGTTCTATCATTGAGTTCACTCCTGAAAGTCTCTTTTTGCCCAACTCTTTGTTGCGGCGTTCTATCGCAATTCCTGCTGGGTATAATGATCCATATCACCAAAGTCCTGGTTTTCACCGGCCATCCCCCAAATAAAGGAATAATTGGACGTTCCCGATGCACTATGAATGCTCCACGATGGCGAAATAACAGCTTGTTCGTTCTTCATCCAGATATGACGTGTTTCTCCTGGCTGTCCCATAAAATGACATATAGCCTCATTTTCAGGAACCTCGAAATAGAGATAGGCCTCCATCCTTCTTGTATGCAGGTGAGGCGGCATGGTATTCCACACACTGCCGGTTTTCAGCTCGGTAATTCCCATCTGTACCTGACAGGTTGGCGTAACATCATTGACAATTAATTTGTTAATACGGCGCTTATTAGCACTCTCTTTTGAACCCAAATCCGCTATAACTGCCATGTCGAGTGTAATCTTTTTGTTTGGATTCTGTTTGTGGGCAGTGGCACTGTTCATATACAGATGAGCAGGTTTTTCAGGATCAACAGACTCAAATATTACATCCCTGTTGCCATTCCCCAGATATAGCGCCTCTTTATACCCTAATTCATAAACATTACCATCGGCAGTTACTTTTGCATCTCCACCAATGTTGATGATGCCCAGTTCGCGCCTTTGCAGAAAATAATCGGCTTTGATCTCATTAAATGGCTCCAGTTTTAACGGCTTATCTGTTGGAACGGCGCCTCCGACTATCAATCGGTCATAAAGTGTGTAAACCACATTTATTTCTCCTGGAACCATCACATTTTCGATCAAAAAATCCTGACGAATTCTACTGGTATCATAACTCTTGAAATCTTCAGGATGCGCTGCATACCTTAATTCGTAATTCATAACTATATCCTTTTTAAATGATTAAACATATCTGGGTAATTGGGGGTTAGGTTAATTGGGGATTAGGTTGATTTGTTGATTTGTTCGCTCGTCTCTGCCGCTTGCTTGCAAGAACTGGTGGCTGAGGCTGAGGCTGAGGTTGAGGCTGAGAATTCACCACAGAGAACACAGAGGAACACAGAGATAGACAGCGGGGAAAGTAAAGAGGCACGGCCGTGCGTCTCAACAAAAGCCCGATTATATATCTGAATATCATACCAGTAATCTTTACAAATTTGAATTGAATTCCGAATTCTGTATAGAAATTGTTGCACCAGTGGTTAACGAGGATGATCGCGGAATGAGTCTCACCGGAACATGGATTTCCTCATTCACAAAATCATCCCTGCCAATATTATTTATAATGGCTCTGGCCACCTGATTTCCCATTTCAAAAGCGTTTTGTTCAACAGAGGTCAGTCCGGGATCAACCAAAGCAGCGAAGGGCTCATTGGCAAACCCCGATATCTTTATTTCTTCCGGTATTGCAACTCCCATTCTTTTCAGTCTTCTCAATGCACCGAGAGCAGAAAAATCACTGGCTGCAAATATGGCATCGATTTTTCCGGCACGATACAATTCTTCCGCTGCATCGCCCCCGGTCTCCTGAAGTATGCAATTTTCAACAAGCAGCCCGGAGTCGAAATCAATTCCATTTTGCTGAAGTGCATATTTGTATCCTTCAAAACGTTCGCGGTAAACATTAACGTGAAGTGACCCGGCAAAATGAGCAATTCGCCTGCAATTATTCCGTATAAGATGACGTGTACTGCGCAAGGCCCCCAAAAAATTGTCATTAACAATACGTGGCCCTGCAATTGTCTCAGTTACACGGTCAAACTGCACTAAAGGAATACCTTCCGATACAATTTTATCATAGTGATCAAAATTCCTGGTTTCGACAGAATGCGAAACAATAATGGCACTCACTCTGTTTCTCAACAAAGTGTGTACAGCTTTATGTTCATCCTCTTCTCTTTCATGAGTCTGGCTGATCAACAGACTAAATCCGGCTGGGTTAAGTATGGCCTCCACACCGCTAATAACATGACTAAAGAAATGGCGGTTGATCCTGGGGACAATCATGCCAACCGTATCGCTTGTTCCTTTTCTCAACGATGCTGCTAAAATATTGGGCTGATATCCCATTCCTGTCGCAACCCTAAGAACTTCAGCCCGGGTTTTGGAACTAACACGCTCATTCCCGGCCAGCGCACGAGACACTGTAGAAGGAGTTATCCCCATTTCATTCGCGATGTCTGTTATGGTAACGCGTTTTTAGTCATCTTTGAAACAATTACTTTTACAAAAATACAAACGTTTGCACAAAAAACACAAAATTTCGACATTGTTTTTTTATTTTCAAGTTTATCTTAATCAAAACAGAAAGATGAATAATAAGCCGAGCAAAAGAAAAAGAAACATCATCCGAAAAAGTAAAAGAAAAAATATTCCGATCGTTATAGGTTCAGTTTTTTAAGTACTTACAAAACACCTGCGATAAAATACACCCTACTTTTAAATATTTTAAACCCCATCATAGACTCCAAAACAAGAGAAATATTTCGAAAAAAACTTGACCATGGAAAAAGTTTATTTTATCTTCGTGTTCGTTAACGAAATCTGAAATAATCAAAATTCATATCTGCCATGAAAAAGTTCATCCATCCCGATTTCTTACTGGAAGGAAAAACAGCCCGAAAAATTTACCATGAATATGCAGAGAACCAGCCCATCATCGACTTTCACTGTCATTTGTCGCCAAAACTGATAGCAGAAAACCACAACTTCGACAACCTGGGGGAAGTATGGCTGGCCGGTGACCATTATAAATGGCGCGCCATGCGAACAAATGGTATTAACGAAGAGTACTGCACAGGCTCACCTTCCTTTTATGAAAAATTCTTGAAATGGGCCGAAACAGTTCCCAATACTGTAGGAAATCCTCTTTATCACTGGACACATCTTGAACTTGCCCGTCACTTCAATATATTCGAACTTCTCAATCCGAAAACCGCAGATTCCATTTACCACAAAGCTTCTGAAATGCTTAAACAGGAAGCGTTTTCAACCCAAAATCTTCTGAAAAGAATGAAAGTGGAAATGGTAGGGACAACCGATGATCCGGTTGACAACCTGGAATATCATATCAAATTAAAGGATTTCGATGTACAGGTTCGCCCTACCTGGAGGCCTGATAACCTTATTAAAACCGAGAATCCGAAAACTTTCAATAACTATATTGAAAAATTGGAAGAGGCATCGGGGAAAAGCATATCAACATTCGGCGACCTCCTTGCCGTGCTTGATGAGCGGCATGCCTTCTTCCATGAAGCTGGATGCAGGGCATCGGACCATGGTCTGGACAGAATGTATTATTCAGAAGATGCAGGATCAAATCCTGAAGAAGCTTTTAAAAAGATTAGAGGTGGCAGCAAACTCAACAAGACGGAGACAGAAGGATACCGGTTTAGAATGATGCAGGAATTGTGCAAACTCAACCAAAAACGTGGATGGGTTCAGCAGTTTCATCTGGGTGCTATGCGCAATAATAACACCAGGCTCTTCAACAAACTGGGTCCGGATACCGGATTCGACTCCATTGCAAATCCGCAGGACAGCTATAAAATATCGCGTTTTCTCGACAGTCTTGATGTTAATAATCAACTGGCAAAAACCATTCTTTACAACCTTAACCCTGCCGATAACGAAATGTTCGTAACCATGATCGGTAATTTCCAGGACGGCACTGTCACGGGCAAAATGCAATACGGAGCAGCTTGGTGGTTTCTGGATCAGAAAACCGGCATGGAGAAACATCTGGCCGACCTTTCTGCTTTGGGCCTCCTTTCCAGGTTCGTAGGGATGGTCACCGATTCAAGAAGCTTCTTATCCTATCCCAGACATGAATATTACAGGAGAATTGCCTGTAATTATATTGGCAATGAAGTAGATAAAGGAGTTATCCCAAACGATCCTGAAATACTAAAGAATCTGGTTGAGGGAATATCATATAAAAATGCCAAATCGTATTTTGGATTTTAGGATAGCAGTCAATAGTCAATAGTCAATAGTCAATAGTCAATAGTCAATAGTAGTTAGTATTTGTAAGTAAGATAAATAATCATGTCAGAAAAAAGAGTTGTAACATTTGGAGAGATTATGCTCAGGCTTTCGACGCCGGGATTTCTACGTTTTTCGCAAGCGGCATCATACGATGCCAATTTTGGTGGCGGCGAAGCCAACGTTGCTGTTTCTCTTGCAAATTACGGTATAGAATCACGTTTTGTAACCCGTCTCCCCAATAACGACCTGGGGAGAGCCTGCCGAATGGAACTCGAAAAATACGGAGTGGACACAAGCAAGATAACCCATGGCGGAGAACGTCTGGGAATTTATTTTCTTGAAACAGGTGCCGTAGCACGCCCCAGCAAGGTGATTTATGACCGTGCTCACTCTTCGTTTGCAACAGTTGGTTCCGGCCTGTTCGACTGGGATGAGATCTTCAGAGATGCCAACTGGTTTCACTGGACAGGCATAACGCCGGCAGTATCACAGGGGGCAGCTGATGCCTGCCTCGAGGCCATCAAAACAGCAAACAAAAAAGGAATTACTGTCTCTTGTGATCTTAATTACCGAAAAAACCTTTGGAAATATGGCAAAAAAGCCAATGAGGTAATGCCAGAATTGGTGTCGGGATGTGACATAGTCCTCGGAAACGAAGAAGATGCCGCAATGGTACTTGGCATAAAACCCGAAGGAGTAGACATCACAGGCGGGCACGTAGAAGCAGAAGCTTACCGCAGTGTTTCCGAACAAATAATGAAGCAGTACCCACGGGTTAAAAAGGTAATTACAACATTAAGGGGTTCAATCAGTGCCAGTCACAACAGCTGGTCTGGTGTATTGTATGACGGCAAAAATCTTTACACCGCACCTACTTACCAAATAACGCATATTGTTGACCGTGTAGGTGGTGGTGACTCATTCATGGGCGGTCTGATTTACGGTTTACTGACTTACAATGACGATGAAAAAGCCCTCAGATTCGCCACTGCAGCTTCTTGTCTGAAGCATACCATTCATGGTGACTTTAACCAGGTAACTGTAGAAGAAGTTGAAAAACTAATGAGCGGTGATGCTTCAGGCAGGGTGTCCCGTTAGTTTTATTCGAAGAACACAATTGCCTCAAACCGCAAATTGTCTGAAACCAAACAAACAAAGAATGGCAAAATATACAAGAATAGAAGTATTCCTTACAATGAAGGAAACGGGTGTTGTTCCTGTTTTTTTTCATGCCGACCTCAATATTGCTAAAAAAGTATTAAAAGCTTGTTACGACGGAGGTATCCGGGCCTTTGAATGGGTAAACAGGGGTGATTTCGCCAATGAAATATTCAGCGAACTTAACAAATATGCATTGAAGGAACTCCCCGGTATGATACTTGGCGCGGGATCGGTTGTCGATGAGGCGACTGCGGCCATATACATTCAGGCAGGAGCAAATTTCATTGTATCTCCGCTTCTCAACGAAAACATGGCACGTATCTGTAACCGCAGAAAAATTATGTGGGCCCCCGGTTGCGGTTCTGTTTCGGAGATTGGGAAAGCTGAAGAACTGGGTGCGGAAATCGTAAAAATATTTCCGGCCTCCGAAGTAGGCGGTCCCTCCTTTGTTAAAGCAGTGAAAGGCCCCTGTCCCTGGACCAGCATCATGCCTACCGGAGGGGTAGACACATCAAAAGAGAACCTTCAAAGATGGTTCGAAGCCGGAGTCACCTGTGTGGGAATGGGGTCAAAACTATTTCCAAAAGATATTATTGAAAAAGGTGATTTTAAAACACTTACAACAAAAGTCAAAGAGCTAACCAAAACAATTCAGGAAATAAAATCTACAAAATCATGACAACGCCAATTAAAGATTTGAATCTCGAAGGAAAGGTGGCTGTTATTACAGGTGGTGGCGGAGTAATCTGCTCCGTAATGTCCAAAGCACTGGCCATGAAAGGTGTAAAAACAGCCATCCTCGATCTCAAAAAAGAAAATGCCGACAAAGTGGCTGATGAAATCAGGGAACAGTATGGAACTAAAAGCATTGGATTCGCCGCCAATGTATTGGACAAAAGCAGTCTTGAAGCGGCAAAAAAAGGAATTAATAAAGAGCTTGGTTCCATAGACTATCTGATTAACGGAGCGGGCGGGAATGCTCCAACAGCCACCTCGAAAGTAGAAAAAATTGAACCCTCGGATCTGGAACATCTGGAAGATACATTTTTCGGACTGGAACTGGAAGGCTTCAAAAAAACCTTTGATCTCAATTTTAAAGGAACGCTGCTCCCTACCCTCGTTTTTGCAAGTGATATGGTCAAAAAACAAAGAGGTGGTATTGTTAACATCTCTTCAATGAATTCGTACCGACCGCTTACAAAAATTCCCGCCTATTCGGCCTCAAAGGCAGCTATTAACAACTTTACGCAATGGTTGGCTGTTCATTTTGCAAAAACAGGTGTAAGGGTAAATGCCATTGCACCGGGCTTTTTGCTTACCAACCAAAACCGTTTTTTATTGGTTGATGAAAAGACAGGAGAATCAACAGCCAGGGGTAAAAAAATCATAAACGGCACTCCGATGGAACGATACGGAACCCCTGAAGAACTTACAGGAACTTTGGTTTTTTTGCTGTCCGACTGGTCGGAATTTATTACGGGAATTGTTGTTCCGGTAGACGGCGGATTTAGTGCATATAGTGGAGTATAATGAGATATTATAGAGGTTAGATTGTTAGATTTGTTAGATGAGTGCGGTATAAAAAGCATATTTTTGTCAAAATCAAGGCGTTTTAAATTTTTGTACCGGAGTTAACTTGCTGTTAATGAGGATGCAAAAATTTTAAACAACACAGAGTTTGGCAACAAAGATGCTTTTTTAGACCGGGCTCATAGATATAAGACAAAAGATGATTGTTGTTGCATTAAGCACGTTAACCCAAACGTAAATAGTGTCTGTCCATAAAGTACCATTTGCTGTGTTACGCTCGCCGCCAAAATACTCATTTACGAAAAGTAAACTGCGTTTTTGGCGGCTTCGCAAGCCTTGCAATTGGCACTTTCTGAAACAGATACATGATAAGCAAAAAACTTTCCTGACTTTATAGACAGGAATTAACTAACAAATCATTGAGTTTTGCTGTTTTTAACCTGCTTTATTCATAAGTTTTCGTC
>NZ_AHZV01000085.1 GCF_000250735.1 Anaerophaga thermohalophila str. Valhall | reverse complement strand
TGGGTATTGCTGGAACAATCCGTTGATCTATACTGATCCCACAGGCGAATTTCCCTGGCTCTTTGCAATAGGTGCGGTAATTGGGTCTTATATTGGAGGTTCTGCTATAAATGATGATTGGAGTCCCTGGAATGGAGGCTGGGACTGGTCAGAGCCGGGCACATATTTTGGAATTATAGGAGGTGCTCTTGCAGGTGGATTAGTAATACAGTCAGCGTTTGGTGCCGGGGGATGGTTAGCAGGAGGACAGGGCTTGTCGGTAAATATTGGTGCCGGATTTGAAGGCATACAGGCATTCACGCAAATGACGATCAATTCCGGAATAGTCACTTGGGAAGGTTTGGGTTATACTACAATAGCAGGAGGAGGAATGTGGCTTTCTTCCAATTATCTAAAAGGCGAAGAACCGAACGGACCTTTTGTTGATATGACAGTGGTGAATCAGGTGAGATATGAAGTTCAATCGCAAGGCGGAGGTCCAGGATGGGAATCTTATGTAGGGGCAGCAGGTACGGTAGCAAGCGAAATGTACTATAGTGAGAAATATGGTACATGGATGGGGAAAAATTTCAAAATTTATCAGCAAACATGGGGTGGAAATGGTGCTACGGGAGGTAAATTAAAATTTGGTAAAAAAGTTTCAACTGGAATAAAAATAGGGGGATACGGCTTAGGTGTCTGGAATGCTTATGAAATTGACCAGCAAAATAGAGCGGGACAAATAACTGATGGACAGATGTACATAGAGCAAGGATCAAATTTGATTACCACCGTTGGTGGTCTTTATGGTGCTGCATGGGGTGTAGGCTGGGAGCTTGGAAGAGCAGTAACTAACATGGAATGGTATCAAAAAGCAAAATTTAACTTCTGGTACAACTACTGGGAGAGCCAGGTCGGCCCACCATCCCAATCCAATGAAGCACTTTGGTATTACTTTTATCAAAATTACAAACCATGATAAAAACACTATATTATTACTATTATCTTTTTTACAAGCAGATATTAAGGGATAATGAACCGCATTTGCTTGCAACCCTTGTTTTGGCGTTTTCTTTTTCTTTGTTACTAATTATGATAATTAATATTTCATTGGCTTATTTGTTTTCAATGGTATTAGGTCATTATGAGATGATTGGCATTAATGTGTTGATGATTTTTATTCTGTATCTCACAATGCATAGGACTGGTAAGGCAAAAGAGATAGTTAAGGAAAAACCGATGTTTTTTAAAAATCATATACTATCAATCCTGATTACATTCTTGTTTTTTGCAGCAACATCTTCATATCTATTTTGGGGTTCTATTTGTGTAGGAAATATTTTAGGAACAAGATAAGATGGCAAAATCCGGTAAGTCCGGGATTTTTTATGTTAATAAGTTTTACAGTTTACTTTTGGCAAAGAAGGCATCAAGCATTGTGTACACTTGATTCTTATCTTCAGGAGAAATCTTTTCAATGTTCTTCATCCGCTTTAGGGTTTCCTTATCTATATTCTGGTACTCGGCATCCTTTACCAAAAAATCAATAGTAACGTTTAACACCTCGGCAATCTTGTAATACCCCGACTTCAAAAAAACAGCTACCATCAACGAAGGAGACAACAGCCTGGAAATCAATTACGGCGTCGATGACCAACGTCGCAAGGCAGTTTTTAAAACCAATGGCGAAACCACCCTCACCCGTTACTACCTTGGCGACTACGAAGAAGAACAAACCACCGATGGAAAAACACGTAAAATTCACTATCTTAGCGGGGGTAACGGTCTGGCAGCAATATTTGTAGAGGAAAACGACAATGCCCAACTCTACTACGCCTACACCGATTACCTTGGCTCTTTGACAGCTTTGACAGACAAAGACGGCAACATTGTGGAACGCCAGGCATTTGATCCCTGGGGTAACAGGAGAAACCCGAATGAGTGGACCAGCCTGGTTACCACGCCGGTGAGTCATATCACCGGCCGGGGCTACACTATGCATGAGCACCTGGATGATTTTGCCCTCATCAACATGAACGGGCGTGTTTATGACCCGCAGATAGCACGTTTCCTGAGTCCCGACCCACAATTACAGGCGCCTGGGTATTGGTTGAATTATAATCGGTACGGGTATGCGTTGAATAACCCCCTTATCTATACTGACCCATCAGGAGAGTTTATTGTTGAAGCAATTATCTTTGGTGCTATGATAAACACCATGATACAAGGTGCTTCTGGAAATATCAATAGTTTTGGTGATTTTGCTTTAGCTATGGGTATTGGTGCTTTAAGTGGCGCCGCAGGATATGGAGCGGGAGCATTAGTTGGAGGGGCATTGTCAACAGCTACTACGTTTGGTGGAGCTGTATTAAATGGGGCTGCGGTTGGTGCAGCAGGTGGTTTTGCAGGAGGATTTGTTGGAGGAGCTGGAAATGCTTGGATGGGAGGAGCGAGTTTTGGACAAGGCTTGCAATCTGGTTTAATTGGTGGTGCCTATGGTGCATTAGGTAGTGCATTAATAGGAGGCATTTCTGGGGGGATTCAATATCAAAGGCAAATCTCTGTTTTTCAAAAAGGGTGTGTAGATATTGGTGTCAATGGAGGGGATCCAGTGCCTGCTACAGACCAATTTCTGTCTGATGCTCAGAATGCTTGGTACAATGATGCTCCAATGAATAATGTGAAGGCTTTTACCGTGGAAAATGTCCCAGAAATTCACTTAACAGGTAAATCAGGATTAATCACTAATAATGCTCCTGCCAAAACAGTCCCGCTATCAGTCAATAAAGTTTTTACTGGGAATTCAAATGTTTATTTTAATAAGAATCTTGCATTTAGCAGTGCAAAGCAATTGTTTTTCACCATGGGGCATGAATTTGTTCATGTATCACAATTTGCTGCATTGGCTGGTCAATCTACAAGTCTTTTATCTCAACCTGGATTTATTGATTTGTTGGAATTTCATGCATACAGTTACCAACATTCTTTAGGGGGATTACAGTTAAATAGTTTTACCCCTGATGTTGTAAAAGGCTTGGCAACACAATATCCAACATACTTCAATACTTTAGGTTATACGAATTTTGGTTGGACTTCATTGGCTTCTTTTGTATACCCTTTTTAGCAAGTATCATGAAAAATCTGTTTCTACTAATAGCAATTTTATTTGGCAGTATGCATCTATTCTCACAATGCATATCAGTTGAACTTTCAATCCATTGGAAAAGAGAGTCCCCAACATTTTCTTTAACTGAAAATGATTTTTGTGTGCCATACCTGCATATCATTTATCGTAACAACTCCGATGATGCATTATATTTTCTGAAAGTTTCACAAAGTGTGAATAATTTCCCTGAATTTGTTCGGAGTGGAACTCTTGTGGCTAATAATCCAACTCAACATGGGAATTATTCAAATATGCAATTTTTAGTAAATTTGGGGGCCTCTCCTTACTATTTGAACGCATGGGAAGTAATACCTGACACTTTAGACCCAAATGAGGAACATGAAATTCCAATAATAAATGATGATTTAGCGAATATATATGAATCCCTATCCAATAATTATTTAGACTCACTAAGCGAGATTAAAACTCATTATACTGCATCGGATATTATACCGGAAGTGATATTAGATAAGTTTAAAGACAAATTTGTTTTTTTGAGGCCTGGTGAGACTTGTTTAGATACTTATAATCTTATCGGATTTAAATTATTAAAAGGTGGTTTTACTTTCTATATATGTCCATATTTGCCGACATACGTTTATACTACACCGATTTGGGATAATAATCAATCAAAGTACACAGAGACAAAAACAATGTTGCCGAAATTAGTAGGTGAGTATAAATTATATTCCGGCAATTTTTATTCTAATAAAATATCAATTACATTTTAAAAGAGTAAATTTTCAACAAAAGCCGGAGCAATCCGACTTTTGTTTTATAATGCCGCTACGTTTTTTTGAAAGAAATCTTTAACCCAACTTGAAAATTCACAACGGTAAAAGGCTTGTATACAAGGTGTTGCATTTTTATTTTTTCAATTGGGGGTCTATTTTTATTTTTCTTACAAATGGCCTGTGTTTAAAATTAAGACTGTCAAATATCAATTGTTGATCAATTGTGGGATTGATACATAGTTTTACATATATTTTTTCGTTTTCCTTGTTGTTCATGCTCGCTACGGAAGATTGCATGGATTTTATTGTTTCAACGATAGTTGTTCAGTTATAATGTTGTTTTCGTTCAACCCTTTTCTCTGATAAGGTAAGGAGCAATCCATCACTTACACCGACTTCAAAAAAACAGCCACTATCAACGAAGAAGACAACAGCCTTGAACTCGCCTACGGCGTCGATAACCAACGTCGCAAGGCAGTTTTTAAAACCAATGGCAAAA
>NZ_AHZV01000086.1 GCF_000250735.1 Anaerophaga thermohalophila str. Valhall | reverse complement strand
TAAGAGATAAAAACAATCTCTTTGCCGTCGGGTGAGATATGCGGGAACCAGTCGTTATACCGGTCAAAAGTGAGTTGCTCCTGCTCAGAACCATCCGGGCGCATCCGCCATAATTGCATCGTCCCTGTTCGGGCCGAGTTGAAATAAATGTATTTACCGTCAGGCGAATATTCAGAACCATCGTCCAGGGTTTTCTGGTTCGTGAGCTGAATTTCTTCACCACCATCGGCCGGAATTTTGTAAATATCATACTGCCCATTGCGTTCTCCTGTGTATACCACATATTTTTTGTCGGGTGACCATCCATGCAAATAGGAAGGACTCTTAGCTGTGATTCGTTGTGGTGTCCCGCCGTTAACAGGAAGACGATAAATAACAGAATTCCCGTTGTCTTCCTGCGAATGATGACTGATACCAATCGTTTTACCATCGAAAGTAAGTACATGGTCGTTGTTATTGCTGGTGGCAAAGCCGGTATTGACAGGCTGTGGTATGCCGCCACGAGGCGGGATCCTGAACAGGAGACCTTCACTGTTGTAAATCAGATATTTGTTGTCAGGGGTCCAGTTGGGCGCTTGAATTGAGATTGGTGAGGTATAAACAATTTTTCTTTGACCTGTGCTCATTTCCATCACTTCGAGATGGCTTCCCAGGTAGTCCTGATAAGGCACCAGATCGGCCGGGGCCGGTTTTACAAAGCGTACATTGGAAAAAGTAACAGTTTCGGTGGTTGTGCTGTCGTGCGAACAGACAAACAATCCGGCCATTACCTCATCTTTAAGTCCTGCGGCTTCCATTTTTATTGTGCTGAAAGGTTCTCCATACCTTGCTACCGACATCAATAAAGTATCGCCACGTCTTTCAAGCTGAATAACATCCGGTGATTTGACTTCGGATTGCCTTTCACGGGTTTCTCCATCCTGCTCTTCGCGGAATTGGAGCGAAGTCAATCCGTCACCATGCACCACGGCACTATAGTGGGGAGAACCCGCTGTTTTATTTTCCCGAAGCATCCAACCGGCTTTCCGGTGCGAATGTTGCCCTTCACCTTCGAACTTAATGCGAGCCCGGAGAATAAAATCACCGGAAACTCCTCTTACCTTAAATCCCGTAGCATTTTTAATCTTCCGGGCCCATTGCGAGATTTCAGGGAAGGTGGCAATGGTGGTGGCAGCCGAATGTGAGAGCCGGATGCCACAATGCAATGATATGCTGTAATATTCATTTCCTTCAACGGTAACTTTACCGTTGGGTAGTGTGGTGTATATGAAAGTTTGTTTCATAGCGTCTCTGCGTTTAGGATTATTTTAAGATGCAAATGCGGCACAGTAATTCTGCCAGTGATCAATCGTATATGTATCCTGGAATTTGGGGTCGGCATCATTGCCTGCAAAAGTCCGGCTAACGGTTACTTTAACGGTTTTGCTGAAAAACAGTATTTCCACTTTTACCGATAAAGTAGCACGGCCTTTCAGCTGACTGCTTCCGGCAATCACAAGCCCTTCTTCTGTAGTTTTCTCACCAAGTGCTTCATAAACCATTTCGAGGTAGAACTCAAGGGTTACCTTGATAAGACCTATGATCGATAATCGTCCTGTCATCCTTATGTAGGCAGTCATCGATTGCTTGTTAATGTCGTCCTCCATAATGAGCGTGTAATAAATACCGCCCATTACCTCGACAGAACCGCTGGCAACACCCACATTAAGAGAAATGCCTGCACCAAATTCAAAAGCGGCATCAAGACGGGTAAGCCCCTGCATGGTGGTTTCCATCAGGAAAAATCCGCCACCGCCAAAACAGGAGACCATCAGCTTAAACGGATTCTCTTTGGCACAGAAATTAAATCCCAGCTTTAATGGGTCTTTATTGAAGGGCAGCATCAGTTTAGCACCAAGCATCATATTGGAGATGGCCAGAATACCCACTTCCACATTGGGAAGCGGGAAATTGTAGCCGGCTACGACACCATTGTCTGTAATATCGATATATGGCCCGGCCGAAAACTGGTCGGATTTAAGAACACTCTGAAGGCTGTTTACAAACGAAAGTGAGCCGATTAGTCGTATGGGAATGGTTTCAAACTTAACATCGACACCGGTTTTTTCACTGGTTCCCGACTTGAAAGCCATCTTCTTAAAATTCAACTGTAGAGAGTCGGCTACCACAATTGAAAATTTATTGATGGATGCATTGACATCGAAATCGGGCGGTTGTTTCAAATCCAGTGTCTTGGTGAGTTTACTGTCGAGCGAAACATCAATGCGGTCTTTCGACTCATCCAGATTTTTTATGGAGAATAAACTACCGGCACTGTACGATTCTTTTGTTTTGGGTTTCCAGTGATATTCCACAACAACTTCATCGCCTTTAACCTGGAATTTTACGTTGGGGATTTCCGGGATGGCATCAACCACCATTTCGGCAACCTGTGATGCCAGTGTTTTAATCAGACTCTGAACATCAAAAAGCTGTGATGCCATGCCAAGACCATTGATAACCGCAGTTATTTCTGTTCCGTCCAATCCGTTATTCTTAAAGGCATCGACCAACTGCAGCATTTTGTCAACCGCCTGGCTGATCTCAGAATTTACCTCAATCCCAGCCTCCGAGAGCTTATTCTTAAGCCCCTGTGGATTCGAAATAAAACCGGTGATGTCTTCAATCTCTACATCATTCGACTGGATTTCCTTACCAATAGCAATGGCTTTTTCCAGCGTATCCTTCAGATCACCCGGCACGGAAATGCCATAAGCTGCCAAAGCATCGGCAAGTTTCTCAGAATCCTGAAGCACACTGACAATGTCGTTGTTGTCGAGCAAATCGCCCAGGATTTCAAGTAAAACATTGAGCTTTTTCAGCTCGCTGTCGATCCTTGCCAGCACCATCAAAATCTTGTTCTGTAGCTCTTCAATCTGCTCGCGAATATCTTCAATGCTGTTCTTTATGGTATCAACGGCAGATGACAAATCAACATCCGGGAGAAGAAGATCAACAAAATTGATGATGCCGAATATTTTTGGCATATATTCTTCTGCCAGACTGAATATTTCATTGACCTGAACGACCAGCTTTTCAAGGTCTTCAATTTTGTTACCGGTAATACCTGTCAGTTTGGAAAATCCCGAAACTGCCATGTTGGGTGTCAGAAGTCCCCCGCTTTTTTCGCTGTCGCCAAAAACAAGGGACGGCTTTTCGTTTTCAATTACTTTCGCAAATACCATTGACAGGTTGTTGTCGTCAACAAGACTGATGCGAACGGCATTGCGTTCCCCGGTAAGTTCCTCAATCTGCCGCACAAAAACGGAAGCTTCCTTAACTTCAGGATAAAAATTGACCATATTAACGAAGTCGCCTTTCCCTGCAGCGAACATGATGCTTTTGGTTTCGAAAGAAGTATCTCCGGGAACCAGACTGCGGGCATAGGCAATCGAGCGGGAGGCCGGCGAAGAGCTGAAATAATCCCAGCCCTGATTGTTGTAATGATCGACTACGGGGTGATGGTCAGTAAGGGCTCCGTCCACAAATGCCAGGGGAACTTCCATTCTAACCGGATTTCCGGAAGCATCATCGGCTTCTATTTTGAAAGGATCGGGCTCGGAAGTATCCTGTGGCTGATACAATTCAAAAACTCCGGTTTTAACCTCCACATCATGTATTTTTTTCTGAAGGTCCTTGATTTCGACCCGCTGAAACGGGAAGGGGACAAACGAAGCATTTTCAGCCTGGCCGAAGAATAGTTCGGGCTGTGTAACTTTAATATATACACGCTTGATCAAGACAGCCGATGATACGTTATTGATCACCCTCATCTCTCTGTTGACCACAGTAATTTTGACGGCTTTATGTCCAAAGGGGAACAGGTAACCGCGGCGAACCACTTTGATAAAATGATCACGTCCCATGGTTGCACGCTGATCCCATGCCACAAGTCCCGTACTTTCAACAGCTGTATCCATTCTGAAAGCGTAGTTGAACCAGGCTCCCAGTCCCGATAACATCAACTGATTGGCTTTTACAGGGCGGGGTGTTATTTTACGGGTACCGAGGTTTTCTTTTAATCCGGTATAGTTGGAAGTCAGGTGAACCAATTCATGAAAATCGCGCGGCTCCGGAATGTTGTTGAGATTGTCATCTCCTGAAACCGGACCGGCTTCTACTGTTTCATTGGCCCACTTACTCCACAAGACCCTGACGGTTTTCAGGGCGTTCAAAGCGCTTTCGTCCACTTCACCCGAAGCCAGTTTGATACCCATGCGGGTGTGCCACAATTCGAACAGTTGACCCGATTTTTGTATCAGTAATCCGGGGGCATTGATCAGAAGCGGGGAGACAACATTTTTGTAACTCCGTTTTAAAGTTCTGCCTGTTTGAATGCCATCCCCGGGCTGTTGCAGTTCCACCTGTGTTTTCGGCTTTGTTGATTTCTGATTTAATGGCAGGGGGGTAACATTCAACCGTTTTACCTGACGCGAGGGGTCCATTCGTAAATCACGGGTAGTTTTTGCAGGAACCGTTGTTCCCTCGCCTTCTAGATTGACACTCTGAACGCTGTCTTCACTGTATTCATCAAATTCGTCACGTAACAGGAAAGAGTGATTAAATCCTGCAAACTGGTTTGGAGAAATTTCTGCGTATGTCGGAGCCTCAATAGATGTTTCGTAAACCGATGGGGGTTTCATCTCTAACAGATTCCGCATAGCGCCTGTAAGCGATTCTGCCACACTTAACTCAATTTCAGGAGTGGCCAGCACATTTTTTAATTGGTTGTCAGATAATGTCATCGTAGCTGCCCCCCGTGGTGTTGATGACATGGCCACTTTAACCTCCATGGCACTCATTGGCTTTGCACTTGTCCTTGCCGGAGTGGTTACTTTCTCAATGGTCTTTACTCTGCGTGAAGCAAGGGGTGCAATAACCGGCCGGGTTTTCATTCTTTTTGAAATGCCCCGGGCACCAAGTGGAATGGATATATTTTGAAGCGTGGTTTTAATCTGGCTAATGGTGGAACTGGTATTAAACCACCGGGCCCTGTAGTTAACCTGCAAATCGAACTGATTCCAGTCGAGCAGATTTTCCAGAATAAGCGGAATGGCCGGATGCCCGGGAGGAACCTTAAAAACCAGGCGACTGCTGCCGGCACGGATAAAATCAACCGGTACATTTTTCGTTCCAAACTCGTTGAAGGCCCGTTCTCTTAAGTGCTGGGATGGGAAATGTACTATAAGAAATGCCGGGCTTTTGGTGTCATCAATTTCGAGAATGTTGTTCTCAAGCTTAAAGTTGACAAATTCAAATTGAAGATTCAGGAAGTCTTCAGGGCGTATCAGGTTAAATTTGATGGCTTCCTGTAACTTGAACTTCACCCTCATCGACTGTCTGTTGACATAGAGCCAGTTGACACGTTCCTGCTGCCGGGGGCGATTGAGAATGCCAATATTTTGTATTTCTCCGGGTTCCACTTTCTGAGGTCGCGTTCTGATAACAGGGTCCTGTGGATGCACTTCAACCTCAACCGGAGATAAATAAGCGGCAGGTAATGACCGTGCCCCATTCACCGGGATAAGTGTTTCGGTAAGAAGGGCTTTACAGTTGAGTTCTTTAACTTTTTTCCCTTCACCGAAAAGACTAAAAAAAGCAGTTGATGAGCCGGCCAGCGCAAAAGCAGCATTGGGTGCGCCGTACCATTGGGCATTGTCACCCAGATCAGCTACCAGGCCAAATGGTTCAGATTCGGGTTGATATTCTTTGACAAAGCGACTGCGATAAAGGGCCAGCCCCGATTGGTCGGAAACTTCTGTCTGATACCGGGTATGACTTTCAGTTGATGATTCATTACAGGCCCATAAAATGGCGGTTCCCGCATCATCACCAAGTGCAATGCCTGTTGATGAGAACGGATAGTTGGCTATCTGCAGCTTGCCTTTCTCATCTGTGTTTAACCCTGAAAGTGCTTCAAATTTATCCAATGGTTCATTCAGGGTGATCCAGGCTGAAGGTTTATGTTTCTTCATTTCCACCCAGTAACTGTCTGCCGGAGCATAAGGTGAAAAAGCAATTTGTTTATATTTTTCTTCACTGTTGAATACATTTAAAGTCACCGGCTTGTCTGGGATAACATCTAATTGCCATTTGTTGTCCAACAATACCTGACCGGCCGGAATGCTGAGCGTATCCCCAGAGCCAAAATGCATCTGTCTGGCATGATGGTTATATCCGGAAAGTTGCTCTTTCCCTTTTAGCCAGGGAAGAAAAGGAACTGTTTTGTTAATTCCAAGATGCGTAAACTTTACCTGCATCTTCCATGTTCCTGTTTCATGACTTATGGCTGCTTTGAAATCAGGCCGGAAGCCACTGTAAGAATAAGTGGCATGGCGCAACACCAGGAAAAATCCCTGTTCTGATTCGCGGTATCTGAGTACAGCATTTTTACCGAAAACAGCAGGGTCTATTTCCCAGGCCACCTGCCGGTTGTATATAAATTGTATGGCTTTTCCTTTTCGGCGAATCTCAAAAGGTGATGAAAAAGCTTTACCCAGAACTTTGGCCATTGGTGATAACCCGATCAGGATGAGTGACAATCGTTTAATAGCAGTTCGCCTGGATGGAGATGAAGGGGCGGAATTGATTTTTAGATTTCTATCCAAAAACTTTTTGGTATCCAGGAGATTGAAGTTTTTCCGTAGGTACATAGACATCTCTTTTTATGAGCTGTCCGAAATAGTAGCTATCATTGTTATCTTGGTCACGGTGAAAAATTTCAAAATATTCATTCTGAAATTCTTAACTGCGTTCAGAATGACAATTTTTTTGGCCTTTTGGACAGTCTCGTCAGTAAAAATGAATAACAGATCATATTATTAAACAATACTCCGTTAAACTTTTACAAATGTTTGGTAATTGATTGTTTACACAATTAATGACACAAATCATAACTTTCTCATGATAAAAACTTTGCGTCATTACTTCTCTGCGGTTAGACTTTTTTTAACGGACTATTTATAAAAAATTCTCCCGTGAATCCTCCGGCAAAATTCCGGTCTGTCAGATATTTTCAGGATTATTCCGGGTGGAGCAATTCTTGAAATCTTAATACTAAAAATTACTATGTCAAAAATATAGTGTCTCAGAAGGCCTATGAAGATGATTTACAAATGATTCAGTTTAAAATAATGTTTAAATATAAAATCAATGCTACAGAATGTCAACCGGTTTTTTACAAACAAAAAAGTTTTTCTTCATTAT
>NZ_AHZV01000087.1 GCF_000250735.1 Anaerophaga thermohalophila str. Valhall | reverse complement strand
ATTTGTTTGGTTCTGGCTTGTCCAGGTTAGGTTGTTGTAAAGTATTTGAAAACATTTTCAGACTTTCAAAGGAAAAAGTTACAAAGGAAGATAATCCTGACATTTTGGGCAAAGGATTAAAGAAAGATATTATCCGGCAATACTCCGTTAAACATCTGGAAGTTTTTAGTAGTTAATTGTTCTCGTGAAATTCTTCATACGCCTGCAAAACCGTTAAATGAGAGATTAAATAAGCCAATGAACTTTCAGCTCCCTGATTCCGGTTTACCCCATAGCTTTCAAAGCCGTCACAGCACCCTTTGGTTTCAAAATCGTACAAACTCAATCTAAGATCGTTTTCACCCAGAAACCACAAAAATGATGTGTATAGTTTGTTCAGGTATTCTTTGTCTTTGGTAACATGGAAAGCCTGATGATACATTAAAACCATGGACATGGCATCAATTGGTTGTTGAGCAAATACGGAACGCTCACCATCCTTTTTGTACCATTTTTCGTTCCCTATAATGGACAGGTAATTTTCCTTAAGCGTATGCTCGGTAAGAAACTGCATAGATTTAAGTGCTACTTCCAGCACTTTCTCTTCGTTGAGGATTTCTGCCGAGTGCAGCAGTGCTAATGGCAATATGCCGTTATCATAGGCCAGTAGTGATTCGAACCATTGCCAATCATCAGATTGGTTTTCTTCGAATTGTTTAATCAGCAGGTGGGCCATATTTCTGAGCCTTTCTGTCATGGAATCATCAGCCGGGTTGGTTTTAAGATAATAACATATTCCAATCATGGTGTTCGCAATACTTCTTATGGAGTTTAATTTTTCGAAATTGGGTGCTGCGTTAAAGAACAGCAAGCGGCCGGTCTGGTAATAAGCATCATTTGGTGCGTTACCCAATAAGTATCCAAGTGCCCAGATGGTGCGTCCGAAAGAATCTTCTGAACCAATCTCATCCAGATAATTTCTGCTAAAGCTCAAAAAATTTCTGAATGTACCATCCTTATTTTGCATATAGTGGATGTAGCTTAAATATACGGGTGATAATTCAAGGGAGCGAACATCCTTAATTTGCCGGTATGCCATCAACACCATTAGCAAGGCCCGTGCATTATCATCAAGACAATAGCCTTCTTTTAAATTTGGAATGCCGAACTTAGCATGTTGGATTATACCGGTATCATCAGTGAGCCTGTTTATATGACCTAAAGAAAATGGTGGCAGGATAAGTAAATCTAATATGGTATCTTTTTTTTCTGGTTTTTCAGTGCCTTGCATAATGGCTTGTTCAGCAGTGGCAATGTATTTTTCGCCAGTTTTTGGCCATGTTATTTTTTTACCGTATTCGCCGGCTTTGTTTTTAAGTTTGTTGAGTTCGGGAGGGTTGTCCAATAGTTCAGTCAATACTGAACTCAACTCATCTGAATCGCCGAAGTTAAAGAGTCTTCCTCTTCCGTTGGCCAGTAATTCAGCAGCATGCCAGTAAGGTGTTGAGACCACCGCCGCCCCAACGCCAATGGCGTATGAAAGTGTGCCACTGGTAATTTGAGCCTCGTTTAAATAGGGTGTTATGTATATATCGGTGGCCGACAGATATTTAAACAAATCTTTTACATCTAAATATTCATTTAAAAAGTATACGTTCTTATCCAATTGAAGTGTTTTTACCAAGCGCATTAAGTAGATGCGGTATTCTTCACCCGAATGCCTCAATACATTGGGATGGGTTTTACCCAGTATCATATAAATCAAATCGGGATGCTTTTCAACCACTTTTGGCAAAGCTTTGATTACCGTTTCAATGCCTTTGTTGCGGCCGATGAAACCAAATGTTGTAAGAACCTTTTTATTTTCGAGTTTAAATTCTTTTTTTGATTTTTCGGCACTGAATTGCAGGTCTGGAACACCATGGTCTATAAACGCAATTTTATCTTCCGGAACGTCATAAATATTTACTAAAAAATCAATGGCCTTATGGCTCATCACAACAATTTTGTTAGCCATTTTACATATCTCCTGCAAAACGGCTTTCTCATTATAGGATGGTGTCTTTAATATTGTATGTAGTGTAACAATTAGTGGTATTTCCAGCCAGTGCAACAGTGGCAGTATATACACTCCGTTTTGTCCGCCAAATATGCCAAATTCATGTTCAAGAATACAAACTTCAGCTCCACTATGATTGATGAACTTAACAGCCTGTATATAATCTTCCTGATGTTCCTGCCTGATTGTCAGTTTTACCTCTTCGGGATATTCATATTTATTGTTAAAGTCGTTTAATGCAACAACAAAGCCATCATTTGAATACCCTTTTTCCGTGTTGTTAATGATAACGGAATTATACAGGTTATTGGTAAACGTTCCAATACCACATTCTCTTGGTGGATATGTTCCTATAAAAGCAATTTTCATTCGTATAAAATTTAATTAAGTCATTATCCGAAAGGAGCTTGCGACTTTCAGGATGCCCTTTCCCCCAATGCGGTCGGGACAAGTTGTGGCGGATTTCTTTGTAAACAAAGCGACGGAGCCGAGGGAGAAATCAATGCTCCATGCTCGTTTCATTCGAATAAAATCAGTCTAAGTTGTTGATATAATTAGTGTCTGTCCATAAAGTGCCATTTCCTGTGTTACGTTCGTCCGAAAATTACTCATTTACGATAAGTAAACTCCGTATTTCCGGACTTCGCAAGCCTTGTAAATGACGCTTTCTGAACAGACACACATATTGTAAAAATTTATTCGAGTTTATAGACACGCACTAATTAGTGTCTGTCCATAGAGTACCACCTGCTTCGTTACGCTTGCCGCCAAAATACTCATTTACGATTAGTAAACTCCGTTTTTGGCGGCTTCGCAAGCCTCGCAATTGGCACTTTCTGAACAGACACACATATTGTGAAATTTTTTGCGAGTTTACAGACAAACACTTCTATGTTTGGGGTTTTTATATATGCATTAACCCTGGTGATAAACATGATTTTTCAATTTCGATTTTTTGAGCATCTCTATTATTTTGTCAGGAGCTAAAGGTATTGTAATTTACCGGATAAGGAGTTATAATATTAATGTTTTAACTTACATTATTCATATATTTTCAAGGGTATCGCCTTTTTTGTTCTTTAACCTTGCCAGGAGATTGGTTATGCTGTTCTGTTTTTTACTGGAATACATTTTTTCGCAAACCTTTGCAGAGAAGCTAATTTTTCTTTTTCGAATCTTTTTGCAATAAAAGTAGCAAGTTGCCTTTATTGTTACAGTGTTGAATTACAATCTTTTTGTGTAATGTCGACTGCAAAGACATGCCTTCCCGCATTACATGCACATGCTTCATATACTGTCAATTTAGGTATCTTTGAGTAATTCTGGAAACCGATTGATCTTTATGGTTTAATCGGGAAAAGAGTTTTATGAATTATCTCAAATATTTTACGTTATGAGAAAAATAGTAGTTTTTATGGTCATTTCTTTTCTGGCCGTGTGGGCACAAGCAACAGAGCTACGTTCGCCTGACGGTAGTTTTCGACTTCAGGTCGAAGTAAAAGAAGGTGTTCCTGTTTATAAGCTTGATCTGGACGGACAGCCTGTTATTGCAGAAAGCCGTCTGGGATTGGAAATTAAAAGGCTGGAGCCGCTGACCGGTGGATTTAAACTCATCAAAGTAGAGGAGAGTGCGTTCGATGAAACCTGGGAGCCCGTGTGGGGCGAATTCAAAGAGATCCGAAACCACTATAACGAACTCGCGGTTACGCTGGAGCAGGAAGAGACTCAACGGATAATGGTGATACGCTTCAGGTTGTTCAACGACGGACTTGGGTTTCGTTATGAGTTTCCCGAACAGGATAATCTGACCTATTTTGTTGTAACCGATGAGAAGACCGAGTTTGCCATGACCGGCAACCATACTGCTTTTTGGATACCGGGGGATTATGACACGCAGGAGTATGACTATACCACGTCGCGTCTTTCCGAAATTCGTAATCTTATGGAGGGTGCCATTACACCCAATGCTTCTCAAACACCTTTTTCGGAAACCGGCGTGCAGACAGCTCTGATGATGAAAACTGACGATGGTCTTTACATCAATCTTCATGAGGCTGCTTTGGTAAAATATTCATGTATGCATCTGGAGCTTGATGATGAAAACATGGTATTTGAAGCACATTTGACCCCTGACGCTATCGGAAATATGGCCTATATGCAGGCGCCAACGCATACTCCATGGCGTACTGTAATAGCCGGCAGAGATGCTAAGGATATTCTGCTGTCCAATATTACCCTGAATTTGAATGAGCCTTGCGCCTATAACGATGTGTCATGGATAAAACCTGTAAAATATGTTGGTGTTTGGTGGGAAATGATTACCGGCAAAAGTTCGTGGGCCTATGCCGATTTGCCCTCAGTGAAACTGGGAGAGACCGATTATACTAAAGTGGAACCAAATGGACGCCATGCTGCCAACACAGAGCATGTAAAAGAGTATATTGATTTTGCTGCGGAACATGGTTTCGATCAGGTTTTAGTTGAAGGCTGGAACATTGGCTGGGAAGACTGGTTCGGAAAATCCAAGGATTATGTGTTCGACTTTCTGACCCCTTATCCCGATTTTGATGTGGATGAGTTGCGCGATTATGCTAAAAGTAAAGGCGTGAAACTGATGATGCACCACGAGACCTCCAGTTCGGTACGAAACTATGAGCGCCACATGGATGAAGCTTATCAGTTTATGGTTGATAACAATTATAACTCGGTAAAGAGCGGATATGTGGGCGATATTATTCCGCGCGGAGAATATCACTATGGTCAGTGGATGGTCAATCACTACCTGTATGCAGTAAAAAAGGCGGCGGAGCACAATATCATGGTCAATGCCCATGAAGCGGTCCGACCTACAGGTCTTTGCCGTACCTACCCCAACCTGATTGCCAATGAATCGGCTCGCGGAACAGAATATGAAGCCTTCGGCGGGAGTAATCCCGATCACACCACCATTCTGCCTTTCACCCGTCTTATTGGCGGTCCCATGGATTATACTCCCGGGATTTTTGAGAACGATGTTAGTAAATACAATCCCGATAATAATTCGTGGGTGAATACCACTATTGCCCGCCAACTGGCATTATATGTTACCATGTACAGCCCGTTGCAAATGGCAGCCGACTTGCCGGAAACTTACAATAAATATCTTGATGCCTTTCAGTTTATCAAGGATGTCCCGGTAGACTGGGATGACACAAAAGTTCTGGAAGCTGAACCGGGCGATTACATCACTTATGCACGGAAGGAAAAAGGTACCGGCAACTGGTTTGTTGGTCGCACGAACGACGAGGAGCCCAGGGTTTCAAATATCTCCTTCGATTTTCTGGAACCCGGCAAAAAGTATGTTGCTACCATTTACTGTGATAAAAAGAATGCCCACTACAAAAAGAACCCAAAAGCTTATGATATCCGAAAATATGTTGTGACAAG
Source organism: Anaerophaga thermohalophila str. Valhall (assembly GCF_000250735.1). GTDB lineage: Bacteria > Bacteroidota > Bacteroidia > Bacteroidales > Marinilabiliaceae > Anaerophaga > Anaerophaga thermohalophila_A. The sequence continues at coordinate 147 of NZ_AHZV01000087.1, read as the reverse complement.
CAAATCCGGACTGTCACAAAAATGTGCACCAGGCGGAGGATATGCCATTAGTCTTTTCGAAGTGAAAGATAAAAAGGAGACAAAAGGATTGAAAAAACTTTAATATTAACGGATTGTTTCCCCTTCCAGGGTTCGTCACTACTGGAA
>NZ_AHZV01000088.1 GCF_000250735.1 Anaerophaga thermohalophila str. Valhall | reverse complement strand
AGTACTCGTCTATAAACCCGAAAAAATTTTTACAATATGTGCGTCTGTTCAGAAAGTGCCGGTTTCAAGGGTTGCGAAGTCCGAAAATACGGAGTTTACTCATCGTAAATGAGTAATTTTCGGACGAGCGTAACACAGCAAATGGTACTTTATGGACAGACACTAATTATTTCCGCCCAGTTCCAATTCATTAGCAACACTTTTCATAGCCTCTATGCATTCCGATATCAGATCGCGTAATTCAATATTCAGCATATCAGCCCCTTTCTGAATGATATTCCTGTCAACCCCTGCAGCAAAGCGTTTGTCTTTCCATTTCTTCATAACAGACTTCACTTTCAGTTCATGAAGGTTTTTATCGGGACGAACAAGCGTAGAGGTTACAATAAGTCCTGTCAGTTCATCAGTTGCGTAAAGCACCTTTTCCATGATGTGCTCTGGCCTGGTATCGGTGCAAATGCCCCAGCCATGGCTTTCGATGGCTTTTATGTAGTCTTCAGGCCAGCCTTCTTCCTCCAGAATTTTTCTTGTCATAACGCAGTGCTGTTCCGGGTATTTCTCATAGTCCAAATCATGCACCAATCCAATAATACCCCATTTTTCAGGGTCTTCACCGTATTTTTCAGAAAAGTGTTTCATCACTGCTTCAACCGCCAAAGCGTGTTTTAGCAAACTTTCACTCTGATTGTACTTTTTTAGCAGGGTTAGTGCATCTTCTCTTGTTGGTTCCATGTTGTTTTACTGTTTATTAATAAAATGGGCAATGCCCGATTCAACTCTGAAAAACTTTGTCTATCCGACATATCGGGATGAGATTTTACCACAATCGTAACACAACAAATAGTTCTTTATGGACAGACACTTCATAATTAGTGCATGTCTATAAAGCAGGAAAAGTTTCCTACTTATCATGTGTCTGTTCAGAAAGTGTCATTTACAAGGCTTGCGAAGTCCGAAAATACGGAGTTTACTCATCGTAAATGAGGAATTTTCGGACGAGCGTAACACAGTAAATTGCACTTTGTGGACAGACACTAATTAAAGAAAAAAAACTCTAAATTATTACCATTTTTTATCAGAATTATATTGCACAGATAATTAAATTTTTAGAGAGTGAATTATGGAAAATTAACGCTTCAGAAAAGTCGATTTTGAGAATAAATGTACAAAAATCAACTATAATTGCAACATTTTTAATGAAACGGACAGGTTATTGTTTCAAATTGAAAACGAAATTGTAATATGGAAGCCTATTTTGATCAGGCCTGGGTATTACTGGGTGTAGGAATGTTAACGGTTTTTGCCGTGTTATTATTTGTAGTTCTAATCGGCAATGGTATCATTCTCTTCGTAAACCGGTTTATTCCCAATTCAGGTGTGCAGGAAAGCAGAGGTACATCAACTGGAGGGACAAATGCTTCGAAAGTTGCGGCCATTGTTGCTGCAGTTAAGCACGTTACGGGCGGTCGTGGTTCTGTAGTCGAAATCAGGAAAAAAGAATAATGAGTGCGCTCTTAAATGTCTTTTTTGAGCAGATTCAATAAATATAATAGATCGTTAGATTTTTAGATATAAGTAATTTATTCAGTAGTTTTTAGTCAATAGTCAATAGTAATTTTTTTCAAGTACTGACATATTCAGAAAAATAACAAATTAGCATAAATAACATATTTTTAGAGGTTTGTGTATTTTGTCAGATAAATGATGTAAGATGATTTTTACAACCTTGATATACTGCATTTTAACAAACAAACCCCTATATATGTAAACAATTGACTTACAGCGTATTGTAAAAGTTTAACGAAGTATTGTAAATATATAATTGAAAATATAAGTTATGCGTAAAAAAATTGGCTTTTCTCTTTTATATCGTGACATGTGGCAATCATCAGGGAAATATGTGCCACGCAAAGATCAACTAGAAAGAGTTGCTCCACCTATTATTGATATGGGATGTTTCGACCGAATCGAGACCAATGGAGGAGGGTTTGAACAAATCAATTTGCTTTTTGGTGAAAATCCTAATCAGGCTGTCAGAGCCTGGACCAAACCTTTCAATGAAGCCGGAATACAAACACACATGCTTGAAAGAGCATTGAATGGTATCCGCATGTCTCCGGTTCCCGCCGATGTTCGCAAGCTGATGTTTAAAGTAAAAAAGAAGCAGGGTACTGATATTGCCCGTTCTTTCGACGGATTGAATGATCCGAGAAATATAATCGATTCAATAAACTATGCCAAAGCGGGAGGGATGATCTCGCAGGCTGCAATGAGTCTTACCTATTCGGAAGTTCATACTGTCGATTATTATATCGACTTAGCCGACCAGCTCATTAAAGCCGGAGCCGATGAGATATGTCTCAAAGACATGGCCGGTATTGCCCGTCCTGCCTGGCTCGGAAAAATCGTTAAAGGAATAAGGAAAAAACATAAAGATGTTCCCATTGAGTATCACGGGCATTCGGGACCCGGTTTTTCAGTTGCTACCGTTCTTGAAGTAGCCCGTGCAGGGGTCGATTACGTAGATGTGGCCATGGAACCGCTTTCATGGGGAACAGGTCATGCCGACTTGCTAACCATCCAGGCCATGCTTAAGGATGACGGATTTGAGGTATCCGATGTAAATATGAATGCCTACATGGAAGTGAGGAAGCTGACACAGGAATTCATTGACGACTTCCTGGGGTATTATATTAATCCGAGGAACCGCCTGATGAACTCTTTACTTATCGGGCCCGGATTGCCGGGAGGAATGATGGGCAGCCTGATGGCCGACCTCGAAAACAACCTTGCCTCCATCAATAAATGGAAGAAAAAGCATAACAAACCAGAGCTTACCCAGGATGAATTGTTGATCAAGCTTTTTGAAGAAGTGGAGTTCATCTGGCCTAAGCTTGGCTACCCGCCCCTGGTAACACCATTCAGCCAGTATGTGAAAAATCTGGCTCTTATGAACGTGATCCAACTCGAGAAGGGAGGAAAACGCTGGAGCATGATTGCTGATAATATCTGGGATATGATACTTGGTAAAAGCGGACGGCTGCCGGGCAAACTGGCTCCGGAGATTATTGAACTGGCCGAAAAGGAAGGAAAAGAATTTTTTACCGGGCATCCCCAGGAGCCTTACCCCGATGCTCTTGATGATTTCAGGAAAGAAATGGATGAAAACGGCTGGGATTATGGCCAGGATGATGAAGAGCTTATGGAACTTGCTATGCATCCCGAACAATACCGCAACTATAAATCGGGTAAGGCCAAAGAAGCATTTGAAGCCGACCTGAAAGAAAAAAGAATCGACTGAAGCATCAACCAATAACGGAGAAAAATCAGGAACAACACCGGTAAACGGATTTGCTCCTTCCAAAATGAACATTAATGTTAATGGGGAGGATTTTGAGGTAACGGTTTCCTACAATGGAAATGCAAAGGTGTCCGATTCCCCTGAAAAAGCAGTCGGGAATGGTGAGAAAGCGCCCCAGACTCCGGTCGACGGGGAAGTTGTCGTTTCTCCACTCGAAGGAAAGTTCTATTTCACCAAAGATTCAGGCGAAACCCCGGTTAAGGTAGGAGACAAGGTTAAAGAAGGAGACATCCTGGGGTATGTTGAAGCAATGAAAACATACAACGCCATCCGTTTCGATAAAAGTGGTGAGATAAAACAGATACTCAAAGAAAACGGAAGCGATGTTGAGGAAGACGATGAACTCGTTGTGCTTGGCTAACATCGACATGAGTATCCTGGATTATTGAGTTTTCAACAAAATCGATCTTTTATTGATCCGCTGAAATTGTATGGAAGTTATTAATCAATTATACGAAATGACAGCACTGGGGCAAATCGCCGAAAGCCCCGGTGTTTTGTTAATGATAGTTATAGGTGCTGTATTACTTTACCTTGGAATTGTAAAAAAGTATGAGCCCTTATTATTGGTACCGATAGGTTTTGGTATCATCCTGGCCAATCTCCCGGGTGGCAATATGGGAGTGGTCCCTGCCGATATGATAGAACTTCCCGGCCACAGGTACATGAATCTTTTTGAGATTGCCAGTGAGTACGGGATCATGAACTACATTTATTATTCCCTGATAAAAACCGGCTTTTTGCCACCTATCATTTTTATGGGAGTGGGAGCATTGACCGATTTTGGTCCGATGCTCAGGAATCTGCGGTTAGCCTTTTTTGGCGCTGCAGCACAGATAGGTATTTTTGGCGTTTTTTTTGGCGCCATTGCACTTGGATTTTCACCTAAAGAAGCTGGATCTCTGGGGATTATTGGCGGTGCCGACGGACCAACGGCCATTTATACCACCATATTACTGGCTCCCCATCTGCTTGGCCCTATTGCCATCGCCGCCTACTCTTATATGGCGCTTGTACCTGTTATTATTCCTCTTGTTGCCAACCGGCTGATGACAAAGAAGGAATTTAAGATCAACATGAAAAAACAGGACAAACTGTATCCGCCAAAATATGAGATTAAGAATATTAAAGCGGTCAAAATTATTTTCCCCGTGGTATTGGGTGTGGTAATTGCTTTTCTGGTTCCTTCATCTGTGCCTTTGCTGGGAATGTTGTTGTTTGGAAACCTGATAAAGGAGATAGGCACTATTACCCAAAGACTTTCGGATGCTGCGACGGGACCGATTATGAATACGGCAACAATATTTCTCGGCCTCGCTGTCGGGGCGACAATGACAGCCGATGTTTTTCTTGATTTAAAGACCCTTGGCATTATTGTTGGCGGGTTTCTTGCCTTTGCCATCTCTATTGCAGGTGGAATTCTGGCTGTTAAGGTTTATAATTTGCTGTACGAAGAAAAAAATCAATCCCCTGGTTGGTGCTACCGGTTTGAGCGCAGTCCCGATGGCTTCCAGGGTTGCCAGTGAACTGGGATTGAAGCATGACAGCAGTAATCACTTGCTTCAATATTGCATGGCCTCCAATATTTCGGGGGTTATCGGGTCGGCTGTTGCTGCCGGTGTCCTGATATCTATACTCGGATAATTTTTAGCCATCAGCCCCGACCGACTTATCCCGGTTGACCGATTTACTTTATTTGGCAGGATTGATTATCTTTGCCTCTTCAAAATTCGCGAGCCTTGCAACCGGCACTTTCTAAACAGACACACATATTGTAGGAATTTTTGGGAGTTTATAGACACAGACTATATGGAGACACTAAGTGAGGCGGGTGACTGCCGTTTAAAGATTAAGTTGGTTTAATTATGGGAATATTCGGGGGTTTTAATAAAACCAAAAAAGAAAATCTGGACAAAGGACTGGCAAAAACAAAGGAGAGTGTTTTTAAAAAAATGTCCAGGGCGGTTGTTGGCAAAACGAAGGTCGATGATGATGTATTGGACAGCCTGGAAGAGGTATTGATCACTTCCGATGTAGGAGTGGATACCACCATCCGTATCATTGAACGGATTGAAGAGCGTGTTGCCCGCGACAGGTATGTCAACACAGGAGAACTCAACAAAATATTGCGTGAAGAAATTGCAGCCCTTTTGGCTGAAAATGAAAATAACGAAGCAGGAGATTTTGATCTTCCACCTGAGAAAAAGCCTTATGTAATAATGGTAGTAGGGGTAAACGGCGTAGGAAAGACCACTACCATTGGCAAACTGGCGCATAAATTTAAATCGGCCGGGAAAAAAGTTGTTCTCGGTGCAGCCGATACTTTTCGGGCTGCAGCCATCGAGCAGCTCGAAATATGGGCAAACCGGGTAGATGTTCCGTTGGTGAAACAGAAAATGGGCTCCGATCCTGCTTCTGTTGCCTATGATACGCTGTCTTCTGCAAAATCGAAAGATGCCGATGTGGTAATTATCGATACTGCCGGACGGCTTCATAACAAGGTAAACCTTATGAATGAGCTGACCAAGGTGAAGATGGTAATGCAGAAAATAGTTCCCGATGCACCTCACGAAATATTACTTATTTTGGATGGTTCAACCGGTCAGAATGCTTTTGAACAGGCTAAGCAATTTACCAAAGCAACGGAAGTAACGGCTCTGGCTATTACCAAACTTGACGGTACCGCCAAGGGGGGGGTTGTAATCGGGGTATCCGACCAATTCAAGATTCCTGTCAAATATATCGGCATAGGAGAGGGGGTTGACGATTTGCAGGTGTTTAATCGTCAGGCTTTTGTTGATTCCCTTTTTGGTTGAATCTCCTGCTAATAGCATCATTACAAAAGCCGGCACCCGATGAAGCGAGTTGATGTAATTACACTTGGATGTTCCAAAAATATAGTTGACTCAGAATTTCTGATCAGACAGTTCGAGGCCGGAGGCTTTAGTGTCGAACACGACCCTGCCGATCCCCGCGGAGAAATTGTAGTCATCAATACTTGTGGCTTCATTGGTGATGCCAAGGAAGAAAGCATTGATACCATCCTGGATTTTGCCGAAGCAAAGAAACGAGGAAAAATCAGGAAATTGTTTGTCATGGGGTGCCTGTCCGAACGCTATTTCGATCAGTTGGGACGGGAAATTCCCGAAGTTGACAAATTTTACGGTAAGTTTAACTGGAAAGAACTAATTTCCGAACTGGGAAGCTCTTACCGGCCTGATCTTACCAATGAGAGGTCGCTTACTACGCCTGCTCATTTTGCCTGGCTGAAAATATCGGAAGGTTGTAACAGGACTTGTTCATATTGTGCCATCCCCATTATTACCGGTAAGCACAGGTCAAGAGCCATAGAAGATTTGCTGGATGAAGCGTCTTTTCTCGCGTCAAAAGGGGTGAAAGAATTGCAGGTTATCGCCCAGGATTTGTCTTATTACGGAACAGACTTGTACAAAAAAAGAATGCTTGCCACACTGATCGAAAAACTTACAGAAATAGAAGGGATTGAATGGGTTCGTCTTCATTATGCCTATCCGGCCGGTTTTCCCAGGGATGTACTCGATGTTATGGCACAAAATCCGAAAGTTTGTGCTTATATGGATATCGCCTTGCAGCACATTTCAGACAATATACTGAAATTGATGCGCCGTGGTATTACTAAAAAAGAAAGCATTCAGCTCATCCGGGAAATGAGGGAAAAGGTACCAGGGATTCATCTCCGAACAACAATGATAACCGGTCACCCCGGAGAAACCCGGAAAGATTTTGAGGAACTTCTTGAGTTTATTAGTGCTACGAGATTTGAACGACTTGGTGTATTTCCCTATTCGCACGAGGAAGATACCTTTGCCTGGAAGAATTACGAAGACAATATTCCATTTACTGTGAAGCAGGAGAGAGCCGACCGGATAATGGAACTTCAGAGAAACATCAGCCGGGAACTCAATGAACAAAAAGTTGGTCAGACACTTAAAGTTATAATCGACCGTAAAGAAGATGGTTTTTACGTTGGCCGTACCGAGTTTGACTCACCCGAGGTGGACCCAGAAGTGTTAATTCCGGATTCTGAAAACCTGGAAACCGGACAATTCTATAATGTCCGGATTACTGCTGCTGATGATTATGATCTGTACGGGCGCATTTGAGGCAGTGAAGGATTTTATCAATAATGCATTCGAAAAATGCGATTTACAAAGAGACAAAATTTCACAGTAGTATTTCTTGCCATCGCCCTTCTGCTGGCTCTTCATGATAATGAGAGTGAGAAATATTCAGAAACAGGGCGGGCTTCTTATTATGCATATGCACTGGGAGGAAGCGAAACCGCAAGTGGTGAAATATATTATCACGACAGTCTCACAGCAGCTCATCGTACAATCCCTTTTGGCACTCTCCTTGAAGTTGAAAACCTTGATAATAATAAATCGGTTGTTGTTCGGGTAAACGACCGTGCCCCTTTTGTTGAAGAGCGGATTATTGATTTGTCCAGAGCCGCATTCGAAAAAATTGCCTCGCTGGAAGAAGGTGTCGTGGAGGTAAAAATAACAGAAGTTGGAAAATAGAAGGTTGGTTTTATCATCTAATCATCTAAAAATCAGATTATATAATTGTCTAACTATCTATCCGGGGTATGGATGTATTTCAAATCATCATACAGCTGATTGGAGGTCTTGGTTTGTTCCTTTTCGGTATGGAGCAACTTAGTACGGGTATGAAGAACCTTGCCGGGCGAAGAATGCGCCATATCCTTGATAAATTTACGGCTTCAAAAGGAGGAGGCGTTATTTTCGGGATACTTCTCACACTTTTGTTTCAGAGTTCCAGCGCTGCTTCAGTTGTCATGGTGGGATTTGTGGATGCGGCAATTCTCAGTCTCCCTCAAACTCTCGCTGTGATGTTAGGCACCGGAATCGGGACTACCATCACCGCACAGTTAATCGCTTTCAGGATTGGAAGCTATGCTCTGATATTTGTTGGAACGGGGTTTTTTCTGAAGGCTTTCGGCAGGAGTCAGTGGTCGTATGGCGGTCAGATTATTCTGGGGCTGGGCATTTTATTTTACGGCATGGATTTGATGTCTGCCGGGATGAGACCACTACAGGATGTTTCAATATTTATAAACTGGCTTGAATATCTGAAAAATCCTTTTTTGGCAATTGTGGCCGGAGTTATGTTCACAGCACTGATTCAAAGCAGTGCAGCATTTATCGGGATTGTAATGGCATTGACATCATCAGGCCTGTTAACCGTTGCCGATGCTCTTCCGCTAATTCTCGGAACCAATATAGGAACTACTGTTACGGCCATTTTATCATCGGTTAATTCATCGGCCGGGGGCCGGCAACTTGCCCTTGCCAATACGTTATTCCGTGTGGCAGGAGTTGTTGTAATGGTCTTTTTACTCGAACTGTGGGAACAGGTTACCGTTTATATTTCGGGACATGATGCCTCTGAAGGACGATTATTGGCCAACGCCCATACTATTTTTAATGTTGTTATGACACTCCTTTTTTTGCCGGTAACCGGGTACATCGGAAAAACGGTAAAATGGTTGATTCCGCGCAAAGAGATAAAAAAGGTTCAACTCAATTATCTAACCCCGGAGCTGCTGGAATCACCCGGGATGACGCTTCCGCTTTTAAAGAAGGAAGTTCAGGATATGGGGAAACTTGTCGTTGTTATGGTAGAACAGGCTCTCGTCCCTTTTTTCGACAGAGAAGCGAAAATTCTTGACCAACTCCGCGAGAATGAAAAAAAAGTTGATGGATACAGGGAAGAGATCAATCGCTTTCTGGTTCGTTTAAATGAAAAACAATCTACAGACGACTGGTCGGACGATATATACAGGTTTTTACACGTTGTCAATGAACTTGAGCAAATTGCCGATATTGTTTCTGTTAACATTGCCCGGCAGGGTGATAAATGGCTCGATTCAAACATTCATTTTTCTGAAGAAGGTGAAAATGAGTTGCGTGAATATCACCAAAGGTGCATAAAACAGTTGGCTCGTGCACTTCAGCTACTCGACGACTGGCAACCCGAAAAAGCGATGAAAATGAAACGCAAATACCGCAAGTATGCCCTTATGGCCTATGAGATGGAAATGCAACATTATAAAAGATTGCTGACACCAAGCAGTCAGTCGGTCGAATCAAGCAAAGTGCACATTGAACTACTCAACCTGCTTAGGATGATAAACAGCCACGCAACCAATATTGCGCGCATGGTAATAATGGAAGACGATAGTAATATTTAATGTCTGTCGATAAAGTACCATTTGCTGTGTTATGCTGACTATTGATCTACAGACTGTAAAATTGATTAGAAACTTTTAATGATTTATTTCAAATAAATCTCTTTCCTTTTTTTAAATTTGATTACGAATAATATATACTCTAATGAAACGAACCCCGATTATTCGGGACGAGTTCCATTAGGCCAATAACTTAAATCAAATTTTATACTAATGAAACGATTTCTGCAAATCTTGGCGGGCTTAATTGTCCTTATTCTATTGCTTTTGCTGATCATTCCTTCACTTTTTAAAGGAAAGATAGAGCAGAAAGTCACTGAGGCAATCAATGAAAATATTACCGCCACAGTGTCCTTCGATAAGTTTAGTTTATCGATGTTCAGGCATTTTCCTAATCTTGCAATGGGACTGGACGGGCTCACCATTGTCAATAAAGAACCTTTTGCAGGAGACACATTGCTTCATGTTGGGTCCTTTGCTGCAAGTGTCGATTTATGGAGTGCCATCAGCGGTGATGGTATTCAAATCAATTCGATACTCCTTGACAGTCCTAAAGCATGGCTGAAAGTCAACCGGGATTCGGTGGCCAACTGGGATATTGTTCCTGTTACCGAAGAGATAGAGGAGGTTGAAGAGGATACAGCTGCTGCTTCCGATTTTGCTGTCCGGCTTAAAATGTTTGAGATTCGTGATGCATCGTTTTCTTTTGACGATCAAACAGCGGCTTTAGCTACTTCTATTGATGATCTGGATGCAGTTATGGAGGGTGACCTTTCCCAGAAAGCCACCAATCTTGACCTAACCACCTCTATTCAGCGTTTCAACCTTCAGATGGAAGAAACAAAATTTGTAAAGGATGCTTTTGTCTCGCTGGATGCCATCATTGGTGCCGATCTCGAGAATATGGTATTTACCTTCAAAGAGAACGAATTTCGCTTTAACGATCTGTCCCTGGGCTTTGACGGGACTTTTGGGATGGTTGAAGAAGGTTATGATATGGATTTGAAGCTCGGTGCCAAAGAAACAAGCTTCAAAACCCTTCTTTCCATGGTTCCGGAGAGTTATCTAAAAGACTTTGAAGAGCTTCAGACCGATGGCAGTCTGACCCTGGAAGCTGTAGCCAAAGGCAGATACATCGATTCTGACCATCTTCCGGCCTTCAACCTTGTTCTTAACGTAAAAAACGGCAGCATCCAATACCCCGATTTGCCTGAATCCATTGATGACATACAAATTGACGTTATAGTGGATAATCCCGGTGGAACGGCCGATAACACTGTAACCGATATTAATAAATTCCATTTTAATTTGGGTAGCAATCCGTTCGATGCTTCTCTTCATATAGAAACACCGGTCTCTAATGCCACCTATAAAGGCAATATGAAGGGTGCCATTGACCTGGAATCTCTGGCCGACGCAATTCCTATGGACAGCATTGAGTTACGGGGTTTAATCACCACAAACCTTACGGTGGACGGTGATTACAGCATGGTAGAAAAAGAACAATATGAAGATATTGAGGCCAACGGGAAAGTCAGCATGAAAGATTTCTTCTTTAAGACAACAGATTGGCCGGAAGGTTTCAAAATTGCTACCGCCGATTTACAGATTACTCCCAGAGCCATGGAATTGATCACATTCCAAAGCTCACTGGGAAGCAGCGACTTTAATCTTAAGGGTAAAGTGGAAAATTATCTTTCTTATGCTCTGAAAGACGGTGTTTTACAGGGAAGACTCGACCATAGTTCCAGAATTGTAGATACCAACGAACTAATGCAACTCTCCGGTGAAGATACCACTCAGGTAGAAGAAGATACCACGGCGATGGAGTTGGTTATCGTTCCCAAAAATCTGAATTTTATACTTAACAGCAATATCAGCAGGCTGATATATGATAAGCTGACCATGACCAATGTGAAAGGTGAAATACGTATTGTTGACGGCAGAGTTATTCTTGACGGATTGAAATCCAATATGTTGAACGGTTCAATGCTCATATCGGGCGAGTACAACACGGCAGATACTTTGAGACCATTCGTAAATTTTGATATGGCACTCGAAACCATCGATATCCATCAGGCTGTAAACTCTTTCAGTGTGGTAGACTCCATTATGCCCATTGCCAAAAAGGCCGTAGGTACCGTTTCCACCAATCTGAAATTCAATAGTCTGATAGGGAACGATATGTCACCCATCCTGAGCTCAATTAACGGCGGGGGACTTTTAAATTCAAAAGGGGTGGAAATTTCGGGGGCAAAAGTGCAAAATGCTCTGGCTACAATGCTCAAAAACGATAAATACAAAAAAGCCAGGGCTGAGGACTTGTCGGTTAATTATGTACTGGAAAACGGAAATGTCATAGTTAAACCCTTCACTACGAATCTGTTCGGGAAAGAGTTGACGATTTCAGGCACCCAGGGATTGGATCAGCGTCTTGATTACACCATAAAAATGCCCGTAAACCGGAGTGAGCTGAATAATGTTGCCGGTCTTTTGGGAGCTTCGGTTCCTTCCTCAGTTGATAATGTAATGGTTAATGTTCTGGTACAGGGAACAGTAAAAGACCCGCAACTAAAATTTAAACTCGATGATGAATTTAAAGATCAGGCCAAAGAAAAGCTTAAGGAAGAAGTGGAAAAAGGCGTGGAAAAACTGATGGAAGATGAAAATGTGAAAAAGAAAGTAGATGAAGTTAAAGATAAACTAAGAGATTTGTTTTAGTCCGGACACAGGTTGTCACAGACTAAAACAATTTACCCTGAATCGCCTCATAATCAACTTTAACAATTTCATCATGTGGGACATACCAGATGTATCCTTTTACATTTGGATGTCCCATGTTTTTTATGCTTCTCATATATCCTTTAACCTGAGCCTGATGTTTAATGGTATCTTCCATCCCGAATTTATAGTCAACGACAATGGTTTCGTCTTTTCTAAGCATTACGCGGTCGGGGCGACAAATGTTTTTGTCCAGAATCGCTACCTCTGACAGAACTTTACAGGAGCCGTCGAACCAGCTTTGGACTTCTGGTTTAGAAAGCCATTTGTCCATTTTTTTACGGATCTGCTCCATTTCAAGTTCATTAATTTTACCTTCAAACCACAATGTTTTCAGAGCATTATTGAGGTCGTTCCGCACTTCGATCATTTCAAACAGGCGATGCATAATTTTACCGTACGCAGAGCCTTTCTCAACAGCTTCGTCGTCGAAATACTCGTTGCTTTCTGAATGAATCGAGATACGTTCCCTGAATGAGAAGGTTTCTATAGTTTCCAGGCGACACGTTTTAAAAGGTCTTCGTTCGTTTCGATTATTTTCTGCGTACTCTTCTTTTCTTCTTTCCGGAATTGGCTGTCCCGACAGGTATTTGAAGTTTTCTTCATCCCAGCTTCCCGGCAGCTTTTCCTGATCGGTTTCGCGCGAGGTGAAATGAAACCACAAAAGGTCTGACACGTTTACCAGATCTGTTGGTGCTTTTTTCTTTCTTTGACAAAAAACCGTTAACGAATGCTTTGCACGGGTAAATGCCACATACATCAGGTTCAGATTATCGATGTATTGATGCATGAGTTCCTGCAAATATTCTTTGGCAAAATAGGTTTCTGCAAGTGATTTTTCATAATCTACAGGAACAAGCTCCAATTGGTTAAACGGAGACTTTTGGGGTTTACACCACAACAGGTTTTGGTTTTGTTGCCGCGAAGCATCGAGTTCCCAGTTACAAAACGGTATAACAACGGCTTTAAATTCGAGTCCCTTGGCCTTGTGAATGGTCATGACGCGTATGGCGCTCTGGTTTTCGGGAACCATAACTGAGTCGTATCGGATGCTTTTATCCCATTCGTCGAGGAACAGTGCCAGATCCGCTGTTTCGCGTGAAGAAAAATGATTGATGCTGTTGAGAAGAGTCTGGATATAAATACCTTGTTCTTTTCGTATTGCAGGGGGAAGAAGTCGTACCAGTTCATCGGCTAAATCGTACAGGGGAAATGTTTGTTTTTCCGATAAAAATTTCAGATGTTCTTCCCATGTACTGACCCGGGATGGATCATGAAAAACTTGAGAAGCGTTAAATTGTGATTCGCGGTTTTCACGCTGATGCCTTTCCCAGTGAAGCCGGATGAAAGATTCGAGCACTTTATCATCAGGGTTTTGAACGAATTTCAGATGATTGATGATGAATAACACTGCAGGAGAACTGTTCAGTTGAAGTGTTTCGTTACTTATGACAGGAAGCGCCTTATTCTCCGGATGATAATCTCCCGATAGCAAGGCATTGGTAATGGCTGTTCCCTCATCTCTTTTTCGTACCAAAACACAAATGTCTGAAATGGCAAATCCATTGTTGAGCAATTCATGAATATGATTAACAGCAGCCTCGATGGCTGAATTTTGAAAATCTTCTTTTTTGTCAGCTTCCAGAAATGAAAAAGAAACATGTCCTTCTTCACCGGGTTTTTCCGAAGGCATGTTCTGCACAACATCCTGATAAGCTTCCATAATTTGAAAACCGAATCCTCCCGGCAGGTCTTCATCAGGAATATCTTCCGGTGCTTTGTGTCTTAAATTTGCCTGTAAGGCCCTGGCGGCATGTTTGAAAAAGCCATTGTTAAACGCAATAACATTACGGCTGCTTCGCCAGTTGGTGTCGAGTGTTTTTACCTGCGTTCCAAATGTGTAAAAATCTTTTTCTACCTGTTCGGCCAGTAACGTCCAGTCCGAATTCCGCCATCGGTAGATGGATTGTTTTACATCGCCCACAAGCATAGCAAACTGGTCCTGAGCCAGGCTGTTCCAAATGAGCGGTCGGAAGTTGGCATATTGAAGCGATGATGTATCCTGGAACTCATCAATCATGTAATGAGCGTATCTGGTTCCGGTGCGCTCATAAATAAATGGCGCTTCGTCCTCATGTATAATGCGCGACAACAAGTGATTGGTTCCGGCAAGCAGGAATACATTTTGTTCCCTCGATATTTCCAATATCTTTTGATTGACATCATTAATAATTCCCAGGGCATAAAAATTTTTTATTATGGCTTTGGCCGTCATATACTCTCTTTTACGATCAAAGATAAAATCTGCCATTTGCCCGAGAAGGTCATTTAATCCACCGGTGTAGACTTCTTCGATGGTTTTGTTGATATGGGCCGGATTACTTTTCTTTTGCCACACATCGAGATTATTATATAAAGAAAAAATATGCGCTTCGTTGTATTTTTCTTTATTGGCGAGTTTGAGGAAGACCATCATTTTACCCCGGCTCCCGTTGTTGAAATCTTTGGTGATTTCAAGATTGTACCGTTTAATCAGAGCGAGTCCTTTTTCTCCATATTTTTGAAGTTCAGATTCATAGGTTCGAATTATTTGATGAAGCCTGGAGAGGTAGGAACTCATAAAGCGGCGGTTGGCCAGTTTTTCAGAAAGAATACCGGCAACCGATTGATAGGCTTCTTTGAAAATTTCTTCAGAAAAAGCACTAATCTCTCTGTTGATGTTCCAGCTTTTTCCCTCTGATATTTTTTTCTCTGCAAAGTCAAGCAACCACCTTTTCAGGGTCTCATGGCCTATCATGTCTATTTCGAGCACGACACGATCAATGGCTTGTGTGAGTATGGACTGATGATCCAGCTCGGTTCTGAAACCCAATTGTAGACCGGCATCTCTTGCAAAAGCCCTGATAATCTGCTGAAAAAAGCTGTCGATGGTATTTACCGAAAATCTTGAAAAATCATGCAACAAAAGCCTCAATATTAACCGGGCTCTTTCCCGTACCTGAAGTTCTGTCATCCCTGTTTCATCCATCAGCTCATCCATGTAGTCGGGTTTGCTGCCGGTCAGATATCCAAGTTCATAAATCTTTTGTAAAATGCGCTGACGCATCTCGGCTGTAGCTTTGTTGGTAAAGGTAACAGCCAGAATATGCCGATAATCAAAAGGATCATTAAACAGTAAACGGATGAATTCACGGGTCAGGGTAAAAGTTTTACCGGAACCTGCCGATGCGCGATATATTTTCAGGTGAGACATAAAAAATCGAAGTTCTTTTCGTAAGTAAATATGTAAAAATAGAAAATAACTTCGAATCCGGGCAGAAGGTGAAAAGAAATCAACCACGAATTCTTGCAAGCAAGCGGCAGAACCGAGCGTTACGAATTTCACGAATTAAAAAGCTGTTTCGCAGCAATTTTAAACGGCGAAGTCGTTAAGACGCACCTTTGGTGCGACAAAATTCGTATAATTTGTGCCGCTCGGCTCTGCCGCTTGCTTGCAAGAATTCGTGGTTCATGTGAACAAAATGGCGTTAGCCATTTTTAAAGAAAACAATTGAAAGGAAAACCATTTCTATGAAACGTACGCATATTTGTGATCAATACTCCGTTAAACTTTTGCAATACGCAGCAAGCCAATTGTTTGCATCTAAAGGGGTTTGTTTGTTAAAATGCAGTATATCAAGGTTGTAAAAACCATCTTACATCTTATATCTAAAAATCTAATGATCTATTGTGTGATGAACCATTAAATAAAAAAAGGCCGCGCCGTTTGTTGTTTGACGACCGCGAATGTTACGAATTTAGCAAATTATTATCGCACTCATCAAAACAATTTGATAAAGTAAGGAAGCTAATTTCAGTTTAATTTTTAATCCAGTTTATAATTTCGGAGTCATCAGGCCTCGTTTTTGGTGGAATTACTTTTTCAAGTTTTCCGTCGGCACTGATCAAATATTTCTGAAAATTCCATTTAACTTCACTGTCACTGACGCCATTCTTTTCTTTATTGGTTAGCCATTGATACAACGAATGCTGATCATCTCCTTTGACACTGATTTTTGCCATCATCGGGAAAGTAACGCCATAGTTGACATCACAAAATTCCCGAATTTCCTCTGCCGTCCCTGGTTCCTGATTCATGAAGTTGTTGGCCGGAAAACCGATAATGACAAAATCGTCTTTACCATATTTCTCATAAATATCCTGAAGTTGCTCATATTGCGGGGTGAACCCACATTTGCTGGCGGTATTTACAATCATTACTTTTTTCCCTTTCAAACTGGCAAAGTCGAATGTTCCTCCATCCAGGGTTTTTACTTTGAAATCGTAAAAACCGGTTTGACCCGAAATGACAAATATCCCCGTAAACAAAAGTACAGCGGTTAATAGTGATTTTATCTTCATAAGTTTAAATTTTAATGGTACAAACCACAACTATTTCATAATAAAAACTTTGCGTCATTGCATTTCTGCGTTTAGGCTTTTTAACTGATTATTGAATAGTCTTCTGAATGATAAACAATTAATCTGTGTTATGGTTTATTCCGGATTGGGTTCTGTATTGCATGCAGCATTAGGAGTCGAACGCCCGCTGATAACCGCTCATCATTCACGATAATAATTTGTTGTCAGGGATAGAAAAAATGTGTTTTCATATACCTGAAAAATGATTAAAATTGGGACTTTAAGTATTATTTTTTATACTTAAGGTTGAACGTAACTTTATTACATAAAACTCTGTGTCTTTGCAGCTCTGCGTTTGAGCGTGTATTCAGAATCGAAAGGAATGAGTCTGCTTTTAAAAGAGACTTTTAGGAGTGGACTCAAGGAATCGATAATTAAATAAAAACAATATAGCCTTGAAAATAACATTTTTAGGAACCGGAACCTCGATGGGTATTCCCATGATTGCATGCGATTGCGAAGTTTGTCGTTCATCAGATCCAAAAGATAAGCGAACACGTTCTTCTGTAAAAATAGAGACGGATGAGCGTGTTGTTATAATCGACTCGGGACCGGATTTTCGTCAGCAAATGCTGGCATCCAATACAAAACGACTGGATGCGATTTTGTATACCCATGAGCACAAAGACCATACTGCCGGACTCGACGATGTCAGGGCATTCAATTGGATAAACAAACAACCAACACAGCTTTATGCCGAAGAACGTACGCTTAGCGCATTAAAGAAGGAATACGCTTATGCTTTTAAAGATGGAGATGAAAAATATCCGGGGGTGCCTGATCTGATACTGAACGAAATAAACGATCAGGCATTGTTTAAAGTTTTCGGCATTCCGGTTGTTCCTATTCGGGTATATCATCATCTGATGCCGGTTCTGGGATTCCGTATCGGCCACTTCAGCTACATTACCGATGCCAGCCGGATCCCAGATGAAAGCATGGCAAAACTTAAAAACAGCGAAGTAATTGTAATTAACGGACTGAGGATAAAAGAGCACATCTCTCACTTCAACCTTGAACAAGCTATTGCTATAATAAGAGAGCTTGAACCACGGCAGGCTTTTATTACCCACATCAGTCATCACATGGGCTTACATGCGGAAATATCTGAACAACTCCCGGGAAATATAGCACTGGCCTATGACGGATTGGAGATTGAAGTTTGAAATTAGTGTTTTTTCAAAGTATTCAGAAATAAAGAAACCGTTGAGAGGGCTAAAGCCATCAAAACAAACCCGATGATCAACAGTGCCTGAGCAAGCGACAATTTATCGCTGAGCCATCCGAAAAGAGGTGCTATAACAGCAAAAAGAGCCCGTATCAGCAAGCTGCGAACCGATAATACGGTAGCTCTGATTTCTGACGGAGTAATTTGGTTGATATAATCCTTCAAAACAGGAGTTGCCACACCTCGTGCCATGTAAAAGATTCCCAGAAGTAACAAAAAGAAAAAAGGCCTGATGCGTTAATCCTCCTGCCACAAAACCTCCTGTAATAAGCAGACTGGTGGTCATTACGGTAATCTTTTTCCCCATTTTTCTTTCCAGCCGTGACGAAAACAGAGTTACCGTTCCTACCAAAATGTTCAGAGCCGTGGCGGTGCTCCCGATAAAAATCTCTGTAAAGCCAAATTCATCCAGCCGCAGTTGGTACACCCATGCCATGGTGAGCGTACTCGTACCAATGATAGATGAATAGATCAAATTCCATCTGAGTCGGATGTTTTTCACAAGTGCATAATGAACTACTTTTAATATGTCTCTGAATCCTGGTCTTCGATGCTTTTGTTTTGATGGTGGCTCAAGCAATGTAAGCGCGGCAGGAACTGCCAGAAAAGCAATGCCGGTCTGAAAGTAGAAGGGGAGGTGCAGACTGATCTCCGACAGGGCACCGCCAGCCAACCCTGCAAGAGCTTCTGAGTAATTCCCAACGGAATAATTTATACCCTCGTACTTGAGATAATGATGACTGCGACCATCCGATTTCAGCGAATCAAACAAAAGGGCTGAATCGGCCCCCGAAACAAAACTCTGTCCGATACCCAGGGTCACCTCTGCTGCCAAAAACATCCAAAATCCCCCGCCAATTGAGTAAAACAGGAAGCCCAGCGTACCCAATATGGCACCCAAAATAAGTGTTATTCTTCGCCCAAGTATGTCTGCCAGATAACCCGATGGTACTTCAAAAATAACAATGCTGATACTGTATATGGCTTTAAGCTGAAAAGATTGTTCATGGCTCAGCCCCATATCTTTATAAAACAGCATGATGATGGGCATGGTCAGCATGAACCATTTCGCTACCTTTATAACGTATAGCCTTACTATATTCCTGCTGTAATGCTGTTCCATGTCCCTGTTTTTGCCGCAAAGATAGATAATAAAAATTCGGTGGTGCCTTCTTTTGGTATTTCAATTTTTGGGTTGAAGCAATAAATGAGTCTGCTTCAAAAAACTATTTTTGTTGTTTTCGTTTCAATTAATTAAAAAACCAAGGCTGTTATATGATAAAATGATAAAAAATGTGTCCAAAAATTTTTTAATTGTAATTTAGGTGCGTAATTTTGTGAAGCAAACAAAAGTATATTTCGTATTTCAACAATTATGATAGATAATCTATTCATTCCCAAGGGATACCGACCTTTGTTGGATTTGAAGCAAACCGAGCACGCCATAACAGTCATCAAAGATGCATTTCAGTCGGGGCTGTCTTCCGAATTGAGATTAAGAAGAGTAACGGCCCCGTTGTTTGTTTTGAAGGGTACGGGCATTAATGATGATTTGAACGGAACGGAACGACCCGTCACATTTCCGGTAAAAGACCTTGGCGATAAGGAAGCCGAGATTGTTCACAGCCTGGCAAAATGGAAGAGGATGGTGCTCACCGACTATGATATTGAGCCCGGTTTTGGTATTTATACCGATATGAATGCCATTCGACCCGACGAGGTGCTTGATAATACACATTCAATTTATGTCGATCAATGGGATTGGGAACGTTCTATTAATAAAGCCGACCGCAACATCCGGTTTTTAAAGAAAATTGTGAAGAGCATTTATGAAGTACTGAAAAGAACTGAATTTATTCTTTACGAAAAATATCCGCAATTGACCCCGCTTTTGCCATCAAAAATTCATTTCATCCATAGTGAAGAATTACTCCAGCAATATCCGAACCTTTCTCCCAAGGAGCGGGAAGATGCTATCTGTAAGAAGTACGGCGCTGTTTTCCTAACCGGAATTGGAGGAAACTTATCCAATGGAGAACCTCATGACGGAAGAGCCCCAGACTACGATGACTGGAGTACAATGGCCGAAGACGGATATCAGGGATTAAATGGCGATATTTTGCTTTGGAATCCTGTTCTTGAGAAAGCGTTTGAAATCTCATCCATGGGTATTCGGGTTGATGCCGAAGCACTGCTGCGGCAGCTTGATATCAAAGGTTGTCTTTACCGAAAAGATTTTCTCTTTCATCGACGTCTGCTGAACGGCGATTTCCCTTTGAGCATCGGCGGCGGTATTGGCCAGTCTCGCCTCTGCATGTATTTTCTACGTAAAGCACATATCGGAGAAATACAGGCCAGTATTTGGTCCGATGAAATGAGACAAATTTGCAATGAACACAATATACCATTGGTTTAGAGCTAAGAAAGGGTTGTGGTAAAGAGATATGAGTAGGTATAAAATCCTTGTCATTATAAGATAAATGAGCCTGCCGGTGCAATAACAATTCCTGTTTCATTTCTTTCTTCATTTAAAAAGGTCTATTTTTGTTCGTTAGCTAAACGTGGGTCTGGTTAAAAAGATGGATTTTGTCAGGGCACGGTTTAGAGAAGTATTAGCATGGTACTGGCGACCGGTTACTGACGAGCTGGTATTTTTAGAGAATACGTAGTTTAACATTAACACTGGTTAGCTCAGGTAGTCAAGAATAATTCTTAAAATATGAAATATATAGTTGTTTTGGCTGATGGTATGGCTGATTTGCCCATACCGGAATGGAATAACAAGACACCTCTGATGATGGCCCGAAAGCCGGTTATGGATCATCTTTGCTCAATAGCTCAAACAGGCTTATTGCAATCGGTTCCGGAAGGAATGCATCCGGGAAGCGAAATTGCGAATATGAGTATTTTGGGATTTGATCCCCGGAAATATTTTCCGGGCAGAGGCGTCCTTGAAGCTGCTGCTCTTAAGATTCCTGCCCGCCCTGATGAACTTGTGTTCAGATGCAATTTGGTGACCATTGAAAACGGGAAATTGATGAATCACTCGGCCGGCCATATTTCCAATGAAGAAGCTGAGGAGCTGATACAAACCCTTAATAACGAGTTTGTTAAAGAAGGAGCTCGTTTTTATCAGGGTGTAAGCTACCGGAATCTTATGATGCTTCAGGGTGGCGAAGGTGATATAATCTGTCGTCCACCTCATGATCATCCCGGAGAGGAAGTTTCTAAACTGTTACCTGAAAGTAAAACAAGTGACAACTCAACAGCCGAAACACTTGTTTCTTTGATAAAGCGTTCTATAAAGCTTTTGGATAAGCACCCCGTAAACGTGGAAAGAAAAAAGAATGGACTTCCACCTGCCAATGCAATATGGCCATGGTCACCTGGTAAACCGGGAGGTTTTCCGACTTTCAGAGAACGATGGGGGATACATTCCGGTGCAGTTATCTCTGCAGTCGATTTAATCCGGGGCATAGGAAGTCTTGCCGGACTTGATAATATTTTTGTCGAAGGGGCTACAGGATTGTTTGATACCAACTATGAAGGCAAAGCAGCAGCTGCTGTCAACGCTCTCAAAAAAGTCGATTTTGTTTTCTTGCATGTGGAAGCCGCCGACGAGGCCGGACACGAAGGTGACAAAGAGCTTAAGAAACGGGTAGTGGAGGACTTCGACCACAGACTTTTGAAACCATTATGGGAAGGGATCAAAAAACATGGAAGGAGAGGTTTCGCTTGCTTTGTTGCCCGATCATCCTACCCCTTGTGCTTTGCGCACACACACCTCCGATCCGGTTCCATTCCTTCTGATAAAACCAGGCGAAAAACCGGATAGTGTTTCCGTTTTTGATGAATTTTCAGTAAAGAAAGGCTCCCTGGGCTTGCTGAAAGACGGAGAGGTTCTTCAAAAACTATTCTCTTGAGTCAATCCGCTATGCATCAGTCAATATGCGGTTGGCATTCTTTAATATGCTGTAAGTAAGTTATTTGCAATAAATAATATAGGCTTTAGAAAAACTAATTTTACACTGATGAAACGAGCATGGCATAGGTTGCTTAATAGATTGTTAGAAATGTTAGATTGTTAGATGATGTAATAACTAAACAATTTTAACAACTTAACAATTCTAAGAATTCTAACAGCCGTGTAACAACTTATTAAATGTAAGATGAAATAAGCAGGGTCTGCTAAATAACACTTAAATAATTAATAATAAATTATTTACATCGCATAATTCCATTTAAGGTGCAAGGTTTGTCATCCAAATCTTTAAAAATGTTTGCACCAGTAAATCATTAGATCGTGAGATTTTTAGATATAAGATGTAAGATGATTTTTACAACATTAATATACTGCATTTTAACAAACAAACCTTCTTAGATACAAACAATTGAATTACATTGTATTGCAAAATTTAACGGAGTATTGTGTAAGTATTAATTGTCAACATATTACTATTCAAAAGAATGTCGTAATAATGAACGACTTTATCTATTTAAAAGGCGCGGTGGCCTGTCCGCTTTCCGAGCCGGCGATAACTTAAGTAAATTATATACTAATGAAGTACATAAGCATAGGCACAAAGCAACAATCGGTATCCTTATCAGAAGGCATATTTAAAGGCCTCTCCGACGATGGCAGTCTTTTTATGCCTGAAGATATACCTCATTTAGGGAACGACTTTTATGCCTCACTGTCAGGTTTTTCTTTGAACGAAATTGCTTTTTCGGTACTTCGGCCATTTGTAGAAGAAGAAACTGATGATACAACGCTTTGGCAAATGGTGGAAGAAACCTTTTCTTTTCCTATTCCATTGGTGAATATTCACGATAATATAAATGTTCTGGAATTGTTTCATGGCCCTACGCAAGCGTTTAAAGATGTAGGCGCCAGGTTTCTTTCGCGTCTGATGAGCCGGCTCCATCCTGTAAGGGATAAGAAAATGGTGGTATTGACGGCTACTTCAGGCGATACGGGTGGAGCTGTTGCTCATGGTTTTCACAAAGTACCCGGGATAGAGGTTGTTGTGCTTTATCCTAAAGGAAAGATAAGCCCTTATCAGGAGAACCAGATGACCAGTCTTGGCTATAATATTCATGCCATCGCCGTAGAGGGTACTTTTGACGACTGTCAGCGCCTGGTTAAACAGGCTTTTAATGATCGGGAGTTGAGGAAGGATGTTGCGGTTACCTCGGCCAACTCCATTAACCTGGGGCGGCTTCTTCCTCAGATGGTTTATTATTTTTATGGTGTAGCCGACATTCAGCGAAGACTACCGGGCACCGAACCGGTAATTTGTGTCCCAAGCGGCAATTTTGGTAACATAACAGCTGCCGTTATGGCTTATAGAATGGGCCTTCCCGTGAAACGGTTTATCGCGGCCACGAATGTTAATGATGTGGTGCCAAGGTTTTTGAAAACAGGAGATTATGATCCCCGCGATACAA
This sequence comes from Anaerophaga thermohalophila str. Valhall, assembly GCF_000250735.1. GTDB lineage: Bacteria > Bacteroidota > Bacteroidia > Bacteroidales > Marinilabiliaceae > Anaerophaga > Anaerophaga thermohalophila_A. Next base: position 1,216 of record NZ_AHZV01000088.1, on the reverse strand, counting down.
TTGTTACTTATGCCAATGCCATGGATGTGGGTGATCCGAGTAATTTCCCGCGACTCTATTATTTGTTTGAAAATAACCTGGAACAACTCAGACGTATGTTCTCAGCTGATATAATTACGAATAAGGAAATTCTGGAAACCATTCAATCTGTTTTTCAGCAACATAATTATCTTTTGGACCCACATTCAGCGACAGGATATTTAGGCTTGACACGCGAGATAAAGAACGATGAAGTCGGTTTCTTTGTTTCTACAGCACATCCCGTTAAGTTTGTTGAAATCATTGAAAAAGTTTTACCCGGTGAGGCAGAACGGTTAAAAAAGGAGTTTGGGGCGGATACAGCTTTGCAAGGTGGCACTGAACATATGCCTGTATCATATAAATCACTGAAAGATAAATTGATAGAATTGTAAAGATCATTTCTTTTTAAAGAATTTTAAGGTTTGGCGTGTTTTTTGTTTCTTAATTTTATTAAAAGGGCTATTTTTATGGCCTCAAAAAGAAACGAAACAAAATTTAAAACATTTAAAAATTGAACGCGTTATGAAGTATTTATTGACAGTTAGTTTTGTGTTGTTTGCGCTCGCTGGAAGTGTTCTTGCTCAGGAAAAAACGGCTGCAGAGTTAAAAAATGAAGGTAATGATGCACTCCGGAATAAAGACTACAAGGCAGCCCTTGAATTGTACGAAAAAGCCCTTGAAAACTGGAGTGCAGAAGAGCCTGTTGATGAGGCAATGGTATACAATATGGCCACCTGTGCACGTAGAATCGAAAACTATGACAAGGCCATAAAATATTATGGAATGAGTGAGCAACAGGGATTTCGTGGGGACATCTCGTCCTATTACATTGCTTACAGCCTGAAGAAACAAGATAATGAGGATGAGATGGAAAAGGTGCTGGTAAGTGCTATAGAGGAATATAGCTCCAGCAAGTATTTGGGACACATGAAAAAAATGCTTGTTACCTATTATCTGAAGAAAGGCTCAGAACCGTTTAATGAAGCTTCACAAATTTTGGCTTCAGCTCAAAATGCAGACCCCTCTCAGTACGACGAGATTAATGCCCGCGCGAACGAAGCTTTTGCCAAGGCCAAGCCCTGGTTTGAGAAAGCTTTGGAATACGACCCTGACAACGAAAGTGCAAAAGCTACGCTTGAAGAGATTAATAAGCGTCTAAGTGAATAGAGAAACTTAGATAGCTAAAATTACAGAC
>NZ_AHZV01000089.1 GCF_000250735.1 Anaerophaga thermohalophila str. Valhall | reverse complement strand
CAACACAGAGTTTGGCAATAAAGATGCCTTTTAGACCGCACTCAGTAATGCTAACAATCAGCTGAAAAATAGTCATGCCGATAAAGCGAATGTATACACGAAACAAAAACACAGGACGCAATCTTTTGCGTCTTTTCATTGTTGCTGCATTAATCGTGGGGACAGGATTATATTTTTTGTTACACTTTCGACATAAAATATTCTCACCAAATGTAGAAATCGGTAACAAAGAAACACAAAGCCTTTATATACCCACAGGTGCAACCTATTCAGAAGTTACCGGTTTGCTGGAAATTTCGGGAGCAATAAAGAATCTGGATAACTTCAAATGGCTGGCTGAAAAGAAGGGGTATCCCGGCAATGTAAAACCAGGCCATTACCAGTTAAAGAACGGTATGAGCAACAATGAGTTGGTAAATATGCTGAGAGGAGGACTCCAGACACCTGTTCGCCTTACCTTCAGCGACGTTCGGACGAAACACCACCTGGCAGGAAAAGTTTCAAATACTATAGAAGCCGACTCCTCTGCCATTCTTGATCTGCTTAATGACAACAGCGTGTTATCGGATTTTGGCTTCGATACCGCAACCGTGTACGCCATGATTATTCCAAATACTTATGAAATGTGGTGGAATACCGATGCGTATGAGTTTCTGGAGCGGATGCACAGGGAATATGAAAATTTCTGGAACGAAGAGAGAACGAAAAAGGCGCGTGAAGCAGGTCTTTCTCCGGTTGAAGTAGCCACATTGGCAAGTATTGTAGATGAAGAAACCGTTAGAGAAGATGAAAAACCTGCTGTAGCCGGACTTTACATTAATCGCCTTAAACGAAACATGCGATTACAGGCCGACCCGACTATCAAGTTTGTCTTAGGTGATTTTTCAATTAACAGGGTACTTTCACGCGACCTGAACATTGATTCTCCGTACAATACATATATTTATGCAGGATTACCACCAGGCCCCATACGGTTCCCGTCTGTTTCGGGAATTCAGGCGGTATTAAACCATGAAGAGCACGATTACCTGTATATGTGCGCCAGAGACGATTTTTCGGGATATCATAATTTCGCCAAAACCCTGCGGCAGCATAATATCAATGCCGCTAAGTATCGCCGGGCTTTACGCGAGCGTCGTATTTGGCGGTGATAAAAAAGCGAAACGTCAAATAATATTAACTTCTGGTTCCAGCTTTATCCCGAATTTTTGTTGTATATCGGACTGAATTTCACGGGCCAGGCCGGCAATTTCTTTTCCGCTGGCGCCACCCCTGTTTATCAGCACAAGCGCTTGTTTTTCGTGCACGGCGGCTTTTCCTGAGCTTTTCCCTTTCCATCCGGCCTTTTCTATTAACCACCCCGCGGCTATCTTTACTTTGTTATTTTCCAACGGATAGCCCACAATTCCCGGATGAGCCTTTTTTAGCTTTTCAAAATCCGATGTTTCTACAACCGGATTTTTGAAAAAACTACCACCATTCCCAAGAACAGCAGGATCAGGAAGTTTCTCTTTGCGGATATCGATGATGGCATTTCTGATGTTCTTCAGATTTATCTTTCCGTGTTTTTTAACAGCCTCTTGCACCTGTCCGTAACTCAAATTAAACCGAGGGACTCTGGACAATCGTAATACAAGTGATGTAATAACTACTTTGTTTTTCAATGGTCCTTTAAAAATACTGTAACGGTAATCGTAATCACAATCACTGCACTTCATACTGAATGCTTCACCGTTATCTAAATAATACCCGTCTGCCTGTACGATAACATCGGAGATTTCGACGCCATAAGCGCCAATATTCTGAACTGCAGCAGCGCCGGCATGGCCTGGAATAAAAGACAGGTTTTCTATACCTCCCAAACCTTTTTCAACACACCATTCAACGCAACGATCCCACTCCTCTCCTGCCGCCATGCGCACCAGGGTTGAATCTCCCTCTTCGCCGGTGATTTCTATTCCTTTAAAAGCGGGATACAATACAGTACCACCAAAATTTCCGGTAAACAACAAATTACTACCGCCTCCCAATATCAGCTTCTCCGGATGGTTATGGCCTTCGTAGCAAATCCATTTTTTTAACTCATCGTCAGTATCAAATCGGAAAAAACGGGCTGCCTGTGCTGCTACCCCGAATGTTGTGTATTTCTCAAGCGGATAATCGGTATAATAATCCATCGAATTTATGGTCATTTAAAGCGATGAGTGCGGTATAAAAAGCATATTTTTGTCAAAATCAAGGCGTTTTAAATTTTTGTGCCGGAGTTAACCCGTTGTTAATGAGGATGCAAAAATTTAAAACAACACAGAGTTTGGCAACAAAGATGCTTTTTAGACTGCGCTCAGCAATCCTGGTTCAACTGTCGTAAGGATGTCCGTAATAGCCTGTGTTGTAATAGCCGTATCTTTTGTCAGCCGGATTTACATCGTTCAATACCAGTCCAAGATGATTGATCTCTTCATTCTTGAGGTCTTCAATGGTTGCTGCAAAATGCTCTTTATGTGTCAACCCTGCTCTGACGATAAATAAACGGCAATCGGCATATTGCATCAAAATGCGGGCATCGGCAACCAATCCAACAGGTGGCGTATCCACAACAATTACGTCAAATTGGTTTTTGAAATGCTCAAATAAATTTTTAGTTTTTTCATCGGTTATCAATTCCGAAGGATTGGGGGGTGTAATCCCTGATGGCACCAGCCAGAGATTTTCCAACTCCGAAGGATAAATTATTTCATCCAAATTGTTCTGCCCTATCAGGAAGTTTGATATTCCAGCCTTTTGTTGTTTATCAAAGATTTCAGAGAGGCGGGGTTTTCGCATATCGAACCCCAGCAAAGCAACTTTTTTGCCGGATATTGCAAAAACAGAAGCCAGGTTTAATGCACAAAAAGTTTTTCCTTCACCGGTATTTGTTGAAGTAACAAGTATTACACGGCTGCCGTTTTCGGGCGACATAAATTTGATTTTTGTTCTGAGCGACCGAAAAGATTCTGCCAGTAACGAGTTAGGCATTTGTGTAATGATATTTTCTCCCGCCGTCCTATTTCTGACAATGGTTCCCATTAAAGGTATTTCACCGGCTAATGCCTCCATTTCCACCCGGTCGCGTATTCTGTTATTGAGGACTTCCCTTAAACCGATTATGGCAGCAGGGATAATCAGTGCCAAAAGAAATGCCTTTCCGTAATTGCCCTTTTTATCCGGAGCAACAATGCCGGTAATGGTTGCCTGATCAAGAACTTCATTGTCTGGAGTATTGGAGGCTTTGGCAATCTGGGTTTCCGAGTTTTTCTGAAGAAGAAATGTATAAATAGCATCGTTCAGCTTAAATGCTCTTTCCAACTCCAGGTATTCCTTTTCCAGTTCGGGCAGGTGGTCCATTCTGGCCGACAAGTCGCTGATTTGTCCACGAATTTCGTTTTGTCGTATCAGGATGGTCTCCATCAGTTTGTCAATTGCCTGGATGAGGGTTTCACTAATCACCCCGAGTTCTTCGTTAAGTTGTGAATAGTATGGATTATCCATTCCGGCAGATTTTTTCAAAGTCTTCATCTCCGACCAGGTCTCCATGTATTTTCCCACCAACTGGTTTACAAGGCCGGCTTCGTCACCTGCAAAAGCGGTGAGAAGATAATCCTCTTCCATCCTCCCGTTCAACAGCCTGTCTTTTAATTGTGACAGATAATCGTACCTAAGTTTCAGCAAGCGTATCTCTTTTTCCTTTTCCAGAAAATCATCAGCCAGGCGATTAGCAAATTCGGACGGTACCATAAAACGGTTTTGTTTACGGAAATCCATCAACTGTTCCTGTGTCTGATTCAGGGTGTCTTCAACACTTTTCAATTGTTTCTGAATAAATTCGAGCGAACGGGTGGCCATATCGTTCTTCCGTTTCAGATTGGTTTCGACAATCACTTCCGATAAAACATTCAAAAAACGGATTATTTTATGATGATTGTGCCCGGTCACGGTAATAAAAACAATAGAAGAACCCTCGCGATAATTATTCACTGCCACGCGTGAACGATACTGCGCGGTGAGTTGCTGATGTGATTTAAACTCAACAAAATACTTATTAACAGATGGTTGGAAATTTGAGTTGTCGTTAATAATCCGAAATGAAAAGTTAGGATGTTCAACGAGTTCTCCCGGTTTTACCTCTTGTTCGAAAGAGAACGGTACAGCCCTGGACACATCTTCCGACCGGTCGAATCTGTGGAGTATACCCTCTTCTGCAGAAGATGTAACCTTGTAGTTTCCTTCCGGCAGGATGTCTATATATATAGGAACACTTAATATCTGCGGATGAGTCTCTTCTATTTCGATCTTAAATGGAGCAGAGTGATATAATTCTGTGTCTTTAAAGTGTCCGTCGGCAAAATAGGATACCCTGAAATCGACACGGTCGATAACCTCTCTGATTGTTTTTTGAGAACGAATGATGAACGATTGATTTTCGATGTTTCGCACCTCGGCCGAAAGTCCAAATCCCTCCATCAGGTTTATCTCGTCGAGCATTTTTTCGGAGTCACTTTTGAAAAGCATGGTTACCGAACCTTTGTAAACAGGAGATGTATATCGATGATAAAGATAGACGGCACCCATGAAAAGCGGAATACTAATGGCAAATAACACCCAGTGTCGCCAGACCAACCGGGCAATTTTTTTAATATCGGAAAAGCCATCGGTTTTTCCGGCAGGAATATAATTCCTTGTGGGGGAAGCTCCTTTTGGGCGCATGACCATGCTTTAATGATTTGATTTGGATTGCTAAAATAGCCAAACAATATGAAATTAAAAAAACAGGAAGAACCGGAAAAGGACAGGCAATGGTGGCGATGACACAGAAAAAGTTATCAGGATAATATCTGATCCTGTCAGTTACGTCGAACAAACTGCGTTAATTTCGAGGCATTCTTTAAAAAAAGGGCACGCATTCCACCCACATTATTCTGGCGCAAAGCCCTGAGGTCTTCACTCGATTTTGCTATAACATTCCTTAATGAACCGTTACTGAGCCCTCCCAATCTCATACGAACCATTACTTCAGGCAAATACTCAACTTTAACCGATGGCACCGAGAGCGCCCTCAGAAGCCATTCATAATCGGCTGAAATCCGGTATTCAATATTAAATAATCCGACCTTTCTGAGTAGTTCACGACTAAAGTAAACAGTAGGGTGTGGTGGCATCCAGCCTCGTTGCAGGCGCTGCTGCCGGAACGAACCGCTTCGCCAGTAACGAACCACTTTTTGCGGATCGGTTGCACTCACATATTCTAAATCTCCGTAAAGCAAATGAAATTCAGACTCATCAAATCTTTCACTTACCTGATTTAACACTCCTGTAGTAGCCAGCACATCATCGGCATGAATAAACCCGATAACTTCTCCTTCGGCCATTTTAATACCTTTGTTCATGGCATCGTAGATGCCTCTGTCAGGTTCACTTATCCATTTGTCGATAATGTCGGAGCTGTTTTCCAGAATATCCGGGGTAGTATCGTCTGATCCACCGTCAACGACTATATACTCAAAATCGGCATGTTTTTGAAGACGAACCGAGTCAATGGTGGCTTTAATAGTCTTGGCCGACTGGTAGGTTACCGTTATTAGCGATATTTTTTTTCTCATCGGATACAAGTATTATGAAATGCCTGCTTCCCCACTAATCCCGGCTGCATTACAAATTGCGTATTTTTTTTGCCTTCAACCTGATAAAAATGGACGGAATGTAGAACACAACAAATCCCAATACGAGATTCAGCGCCATAAGTTTCAACATTCCAAAGTCTTTCAGTAAAAAAGAAATGACAGTAAAAAAGATATTGACCAAACCAAGAATAAGCGCCACCTGAATGTGTGAGAATCCTAACGTTAACAACCGGTGATGGATGTGATTTTTATCGGCCACAAATGGTGAGTTTCTGCGCGATAACCTGAGAAAAAAGACACGAATGGTATCGATGACGGGAACAATCAGAATCCCCACAACAACAGCCGGAGCCGATGTCATCGGTATATTTAGATTATCTCTTACAGCACTTGCATTGAATTCCATAAAACGAATGGCCAGGACGGCAAGAATAAAACCAATAACCATTGAACCCGTATCTCCCATAAATATTTTCTGCGTTTTTGAAAAGACATTGTAATACATAAAAGCCAGCAGCGAACCAATTACAATAACCCCTATAATGGTTGTATGAATATCGTTATTCAGAAAAAACCATACCGAAAAACCTAACGTGGAAATAACCCCGCTGATAGCTGCCAGACCGTCAACCCCGTCAATTAAATTAAACCCGTTTACAATAAAAATGATGAGCAAAATAGACACTCCCAAACTGGTAAAATAATCTGGCTGAAGTCCAAAAAAGCCGTGAAAATCTGTAATTCGCATGTCGCCAAACCCGACTATAATAAAAGCCGCAAGAATTTGACCCAGGAGCTTCATCATGGGGGCTGTTACAAGGATATCATCTTTAATGCCTATTGAAAAAATTACCAGCAACGAAGGAATAAGAAACGGGATAGAGTTGAAATCGAACCAGTCGAGAAAAAGCGTATAGGTAAATAAAAATCCTATAAATATTCCCAAACCGCCCAGGTTCGGAACTTTCTTTTTATGGATACGGCGCCTGCCAGGCTCATCAAACAGATTCTTGGAATAAGCCACCCTGAGTATTGTCGGCACGGATAAAAACACAAGTAAAAACGACATCAGGGCAGCAAATGTTATTGTTAAAATTGTGGTATAATCAGTCATCGATTTGTTATGAATCAGAAAGTTTTTTCGCTGCAAATTTATGAAACCCTTTTGACAAACTTAAATTTATGAATGTTTAAATTTTTAAAAGAAAACCATAAATTTGACCGTGAAAATGAAGGTTATTATCCGAAATCAGTAAATAACTAACGCTAAAACCTTTGTTTTTAGTATTTTGTTTTTATATTTCCTGTCAGGAAGCAGAAATAGATCGTTAGATTTTCAGATATCATGCAAAAATATTTTAGTTTTCCCTTAAAACCAAACCATCCTCTTATGCGATATGTATTGTATTTGATGTTGCCGCTAGTGCTGACTACCGGCTGTATTCCACAAAAAGAAACAGTCTATCTTCAGGATCAGGATGAAAGGAAAAATTATGAGAATCCCTATCAGGAACTCACAACCATTACCGAACGTTATGTTCTGCGACCCAATGATCTTCTATATATCCAGGTCAATACAAGCAATCCAAAGCTATCGGAGTTTTTTAATCCTACCCGTTCTTCAGCCGGAAATAATCAACTGAATCAGTCGTTATACACCTACCTGATCGACGACAGCATGCAAATAGATTTTCCTTTTGTCGGAAAAGTCGACCTCGGTGGCTGTACACTGCAGCAAGCCCGGGAAAGAATGGAGAAAGTTCTTGAACCCCTGGTTAGTGATGCACACGTAAAAATGCGACTGGCCAATGACTCTTTTGTGATACTTGGCGAAGTGGGCAGGCCCGGACGTATAGAAATGGGCAAAGAACAGATCACCATTTATGAAGCCATAGCTTTGGCCGGCGACATAAGAACTTTCGGTAAAAGAACCCGGATTAAAATCATCCGGCCTGAAGGTGACGGATACAAAACCTTTTTCGTTGACATTACTGATAAAAATATTGTGGGTTCGGATGAATATTACATTTATCCTAACGACCTTATTTATGTGAGACCTATGAAGGCCAAAAGTTTTGGTATTGGCGAGACATTCTCATTCGGTATGATCAGTTCAGCACTTGCCATTTATCTTACCATCAGAGCAATAACACAATAACTTTAAGGAAACAAGGAAAAGCGGCAATTTAATGAACAAGACAACTATTCGCACAAACAATTTCCACAACGGACACGATTCAGAAGGTTCACCTCAGTTGATGCTCGACTACAGAAAACTATTATATGATCTCCTTCATTTTTGGTGGCTCTTCGCCGTTACCATTCTGCTTGCTTTCGGAGTGGTTTTTGTCATTCATCGCTATTCCACTCCCACTTATAGAGCTTCTATGTCTATTCTGATGGAAGAAAGAGACTCTGACAGGGCAAAAGAAGACATGATGGAAGGGTTCGGGCTTACTCCCGGCCAAAGGAATCTTGATAATCAGATTGCCGTGCTGACATCTCGCGATATTATCAGGAAAACCATCGACCAGTTAGATTTCCATATCAGCTATTTTGCTGCCGGAAGACTTAAAGATACTGAGATATATCCCAACCCGGGATTTGTTGTTCACTTCGATCCGGCTGCCTCTCAAATCGTCAATGTGCCATTGTATATAACCGTTCTTGATGAGAACAGATTTGAGCTTTCAGTAAAAGCCGATAATTATTCTACCTTGACCTATAAATCTGAAAGTACCTCAGGACACAATGGAAGGATTGATTTTAGTGAAGTATATAATTTTGGAGAATGGATTCAAACACCATGGCTTACAGCCCGTATAGAAAATAACAGCCTGGGAGCCGCCGGCGATAAATCATTTTATTTTGTTTTTAATCATCCCGAAAATCTTGCTTCCAATTATTACAGTATTCTTCAGGCTCAGAAATCAGGCGAAAACAGTACCATTGTCAATTTGTCGGTGACCGGTCCGAACCATCAGAAAAATATTGCGTTTCTCAAAAAGCTTTCCGAAACCTTTATCAATGCAAACCTGGAAAAGAAAAACGAAATTGCAACCAATACCATCCGCTTCATAGAAGAACAGCTTCTTATAATCTCCGATTCCCTGGCCAGGAAAGGAAGTCAGCTCAGTACATTCCGTACCGAACACCAGATTCAGGATATCAGTTCCGAAGCAGAACATCTTTTTACACAAATTCAGGAACTTAATACACGGATATCTGAAAAAAATCTGACATTGAACTATTACAACTATCTGGAAGATTATTTTTCAACGGACAGTATTCTTGAAAAACGGCTGGCGCCTGCTGCTTTCGAAATAGATAACCCGATCATCGCCGGGCAGATATCAAAAATAATCGATTTAAATAACGAGCGACTTACACTCAATGGACAATCAAACCCTTACAAAAAAGAACTGGATAAACAAATCATTGTAGCCAGAAACACATTAATAGAAGCTATCATCAATCAAAAAAATATTATTAAGGAATCCATTCAGCGACTTCAGAATGAAAAAATGCTGGTGACCAGACAGCTTTATCAGCTTCCCGAAAAAGAAAGAAAACTTTTGGGCATCGAACGACAGTTTGACCTCAACAGTGAGGTTTATACATTTTTGCTCAGGAAGAGATCTGAAGCCCAGATTCAGAAAGCATCCAACACTTCCGACCATTCGGTTCTGGAAACTCCCCGGTTTACAGGTATCGTATCCCCTAAGAAGTCGGCCAACCGTCAAAAGGCTCTCTTTGCAGGCATACTTGTTCCGCTGGCTTTTTTGATACTTCGGCAATTACTGAATAACAAAATCTCAACTTCGGAAGAACTCGAACGGCTTTCAAAAAAGCCCATTATCGGACATATAATGCACAGCCAGAAGGGCATCGCAAACATTATAGTCGACCATCCGCGCTCAGTTATTACCGAAACTTTCAGGCGAGTCAGAACCCGCCTCGAATATCTGACGGCCGAAACCAAAACTCCTGTTATTGCGATTTCCAGTTCCATGCCGGGCGAAGGAAAAACTTTTTGTGCACTTAATCTGGCCGGAGTTTTTGCTTACTCAGGGAAAAAGACCATCTTACTGGGATTCGACATGAGAAAACCGGGGCTGAATAAGATTTTTAATCTGGATGACACTAACGGACTTTCTCAATATTACATTGGCAAGGCCACCCTTGATGAAATCATCCACAGCGGTAACCAGGAAAACCTGGAAATCATACCTTCGGGGGCGGTTCCTCCAAATCCCTCCGAACTCATCTCCTCGGCAAAAACCGATCAGCTTTTCGATGAGCTTAAAAAGCGTTTCGATGTTATTATTTTGGATACGCCTCCTTGGGTGTTGTGGCCGATCCCATTTTGCTGGCCAGAAAATCCGATACGCTGATTTTCCTTGCCCGACAAAATTTCACCATCAGGGAAGCATTTACACAAACGCTCAATCATATCGAGGATGAAGGTATTAAAAGTGTCGGTGTGCTCTTCAACGACCTGATCGTAAAACGCGGAAAACGCGGACTAAAATACGGTTATGGGTACGGATACCGTTACGGATACGGCTATGGATACGGCTATGGCCAGGGTTATTATGAAGAAAGCTGATGTCCCTGATTATCAGATTTTAAATGATCAATGAGTACAGTATAAAAGCATATTTTTGTCAAAATCAAGGCGTTTTAAATTTTTGTACCGGAGTTAACCTGTTGTTAATGAGGATCCAAAAATTTAAAACAACAACGAGTTTGGCAACAAAGATGCTTTTTAGATTGGGCTCATCAATATTTGTTGTAATCATTGCACCACTAAAAGGATATGAATCTGCGATACCAAATCTTTATAGTTTTTACTCTGCTTTGCTCCTGTGCAAATGGTCAAATATATAATCACTTGCAACACAACGGATTAAACCCGGTTGAACGTATCACCAACGTGCCCGGACAGAATATTCACAGTGCCCTGGCTCCTCTCCGACTGGACGAAATAGAAGAATACTACAATGTGGATTCTTTAATTCAAAGGGGAATACCACGATCAAAGGATCATCGGAATATATTCGGCCGTTTCCTCCACGACAATCTTTTTGAATGGAATAAAGACGGTGTATCCGTCCGTATTAACCCGCTGTTTAATTTCGAGGCGGGCCATGATGGTCAGACCGGCGATTCCTGGTTTGTCAACACCCGTGGAGCAATGATTGAAGGTTCCCTGGGCAAAAACGTTGGTTTTTATGTTGATTTGTATGAAAACCAGGCCACTTTCCCCGGCTATATCGATGCTTTTATTGCCAAAAAGGGACTTGTCCCGGGCCAGGGACGACGAAAAGATTTTGGTGATAACGGGCACGATTTTTCTCAATCGACGGGTTATATTTCATACAATGCCGGTCGTTGGTTTAACTTTCAGGCAGGATTCGGAAAAAATTTTATTGGCGAAGGACATCGCTCGCTCTTTTTGTCCGATAATGCCTACAGCTATCCGTACCTGAAAATGACCGCTACTTTCCTGAATGCCAAATATATGATGATGGTGAGCGAGCTGAAGCATTACGAAAGGGATATAACGCTTGGCGATACGCGATATGAAAGTAAGTACGGAGCCTTTCATTATCTCAGCTGGAACCTGGGAGACCGGTTTAACCTCGGCTTGTTCGAAAGTGTAATCTGGGCAGCTGAAGATACGGTCGGATACCGGGGACTCGACGTGAATTACCTCACGCCACTTGTAATATTCCGGCCTGTCGAATACAATCTGGGTTCGCCGGATAATGTCACGATGGGAATCAGTATGAAATACATTCCCTGGCAAGATGCCGCCCTCTATGGTCAGTTTGTGCTCGGAGAATTTAAATATGATGAAATATTCTCATCTGATAAATGGTGGGCCAATAAGCAGGGATTTCTTGCCGGCCTGGAAGTTTTTAATTTGTTTGGCATTGATAACCTCGACTTTTTAACCGAATATAGTCAGGTACGCCCATACACCTATTCGCATTATCAGCCCGTCACCAATTACGGTCATTTTTACCAGGAACTGGCTCACCCCCTGGGTGCTAACTTTCGTGAAAGCATTTCGTTTTTAAGATACCGCCTTAAACGGTGGCATTTTGAAACAAAACTCCAGTTCGCAACCAAAGGGCTTGATCCCTCCAGAGATATAAGCTATGGAGGTGATATCCACAAGCCCAATATTACCCGACCCGGTGATTATGGCCATATCATCGGTCAGGGCATTAAATCCAATCTTACACAGGCTGAAATGAATGTCATTTTTCTCTTAAACCCACAGAATAATATGAACCTGACCATTGGTGCCAGATACCGGAAAATGACCAACAACAAAGAAACTATAAAAGGAAATTATATTTATGCAGCTTTCAGGACTTCTCTTCGTAACATCTATTACGACTATTTTGATTAGTGTCTTACCCCTGATATTCGTGTTTTTTGGCAAAATTAATGCTCTGTCACCGCTCCGCGATTAATTGTTACTGACTTTATTGGTAATGTTGCCGTTCTGTCACCGCTCCGCGGTTTTAGTATTGTCAACCCTATAACAACAGTTAATAGTCGCGGAGCGGCGACAGAACGGTAGAATTATGTAATAAGAAAAACAAAAAGCTGCGGAGATGCGACAGATAATGTATAAATTTGTTTGGTTCTGGCTTGTCCAGGTTAGGTATAGTCTACTGAAACCCGTCCTTAGAAATCGGGTTTCGTTTCAATGAGTAATTGCACGGGGTTTCATCTTCTCAGCCGGATTACCCCGATATATCCAACAGGATTCGAGCCGGCCGGATGCAACACTCTGAACGGTCAATACAGAATGCGAGCCACATGTAGTATTTCCAGGAACGACAGCGTTTGCACCAATCCAGACACCATCCTCAAGAACAATTTCACCTACCATCAAATCGAACGTTTTACTGGTAAAATCATGATTACCACACAATAGCATTGCTCCTTGCGAAAGACAGCAATGGGACCCGATGGTAACTTTTGATAAATTATCAATCCATACCTCCTCTCCAATCCATGAATAATCCCCCACCTTCAAATGCCAGGGGTATTTAATATTGACACGGGGTTTAATGACAACCCCCTGTCCTATTTCTGCACCAAACAACCTGAGTAGCCAAACCTTGAGTGAGGAAACCGGGAAAAAGGGACTTATAAAAAACACTGCATTTACCAGGTACCAAATTCCACGCCCTATTGCTCCCCGTCCCGGGTTATACCAACTGTTATCATATTTCGATAAATCTACTTTCATCAGCGTCAGTCAATATTTTGGGTGAATATAATAAATACCTGTAAAAAATACTTTACGCTAAGCTTCAAAAGTTGTAAATTAACTAAGGTCTAAGCTGAGTGATATGAGATATGTGAAGTATCGCTACTTAGTGCGTGTCTATAAAGTAGGAAAAGATTCCTACTTATCATGTGTCTGTCCATAAAGTCCAGAGGCAGTTAAAAAAAGCCTAAACGCAGAGACGCAATGGCGCAAAGCTTTTATTATGAAAGAGTTGTGGTTTGCATCATTAATTGTGTAAACAATTAATGACCAGACATCTGTAAAAGTTTAACGGAGAATTGTAAAGTAATATTTGTTGTGTTTGGCTTGCAACTGACACTTTCTGAAGAGACATACATATTGTAAAAATTTTTGCGAGCTTACAGACGAGCACTATTTAGGGCTAACCCTGACATATAACCCCTTGGCTTTCACCAATATTCTTAATGAAACGAGTCTCGAATACCCGGGATAAGTTCCATTCGCACTTAATAAATTTTTTACGAAAGAAACGAGTCCCCGTTACTCCCCGATAAATCGGGACAGGCAGGGAGGAGTTCCATTAGACCAATAACTTAGACAAATTTAGCAATGAGAGCTTTCGGATTATTATTAAAGGTATTGTTGCTTGCTGTTCTTCTGGCAAGTTGTAACAATAAACCCAAAATCGGATTTTTAATGGATACACTCAGTATCGACCGTTGGGAAAAGGATAAAGAACTTTTTGAAAAACGTGTTGAAGAACTTGGGGGAATCCCGGTTATACGCGTTGCCGACAGTAATTCTCCAACCCAGATAGAACAAGCCACTGAGTTACTTTACAGTGGCGTTGATGTTTTGGTTGTCATTCCGGTGGATCTCCATGCATCACGCGATATTGTACAACAAGCTCATGAAAAGGATGTTCCGGTAATTTCATACGACCGCATGATCCGTGATTGTGATGTAGACTATTATGTTTCTACTGACAATATTAATATTGGAGAACTGCAGGCGGATTATCTTGCTACGATGGCGCCATCAGGTTATTACGCGCTAATCGGGGGTCCCACAAAAGACTACAACGCAACACTTCTTCACCTGGGTTGGATGAATGTACTTCAACCTCTTATTGAAAAAGGCGACATCAAACTGGTGTTAGATGAATACGTAGATAAATGGGATGCCGATGAAGCTTTCGAAATCATTAACAGCTATTTATCAAATCCTAATCAGGGGCTTGATGTCATTATTGCCGGCAACGACGAGCTGGCAGGCGGCGCTGTTAAAGCACTCCAGGAACATAACCTTCAAAGAGAAGTCCTGGTGGCAGGTCAGGATGCTGAACTCGAAGCCATCAGGAATATTGTTGCCGGCTATCAGACCATTACCATTTTCAAACCTATTGATGCATTGGCATATACCGCAGCCAGTATGGCAATAAAACTTGCCAATGAAGAACCTGTCAATACAAACGTTACAGTCAACAATGGTCACAAGCTGGTTCCTTCAATACTTCTTTCCGCCCAAGTGGTGAATAAACAGAATATTAAAATGACGGTAGTTTCTGAAGGTTTCCTGGAAGAAGAGGCTATCTTTGAAATTGAATAGACCGCAAAAAGTTTAAACGCAGAGACGCAATGTTGTAAAGTTTTTATTGTAAAAGAGTTGTGACTTATTTCCTGATTTTGTAAACAGTTAATTACCCCACGCTCGGCGAAGTCTGTGATTTCGCCGAGCCGGGTCATCGGGGCAAGCATAACACACCAATACTGAT